>NZ_DJDN01000025.1:0-40626 GCF_002431095.1 Pantoea sp. UBA5923
GATATCGGCGGCGGCACCACCGATCTGGCGATCACCCACTACCGCCTTGATGACGGCCAGGGCAATAACGTCAAAATCACCCCGCGCCTGCTGTTCCGCGAGGGATTCAAAGTCGCGGGCGACGATATTCTGTTGGACGTCATTCAGCTCTGGATCCTGCCCGCTCTGCAGCAGAGCCTGCAAAAGGCGGGTCTTGCCCTTGCCGAGCCGCTGCTGAACAAGCTGTTCGGTCATGATGGCCGCCTCGACGGTCAGGCCACGCTGCGCCAGCAGGCGACGCTGCAGCTGTTTATTCCACTGGCGCAGGCGGTGCTGGAGCGTTATGAGAACTGGGACCCGCTGGAGAGCCATGCGGAGATCAACGCCCTGTTCGGCGAACTGGTGGCCAGCCCGCCGGCCGACGCGGTGCTCGCCTTTATCAACGGCGAAATCCAGCGTGCGCTGGGTGCGGGCAGCGGTTTCGATCTGCTGGAAGTGCCGCTGATCGTCAGCCTGGCGCAGCTGCACGCCGAGTTTATGCAGCACCGCATGGCGATTATTCCGGCGCTGCGCTCGATGTGCGAGGTGGTGTCGCTCTATCAGTGCGACGTGCTGCTGCTCACCGGTCGGCCGTCGCGCTTCCCCGGCATTCAGGCGCTGGTGCGCCATCTGCAGCCGCTGCCGGGCAGCCGCATCCTGTCGCTGGAGGGCTATCACACCAGTGACTGGTATCCCTTCAACAAACATGGCCGTATCGATAACCCGAAATCCACCGCGGCGGTTGGCGCGATGCTCTGCCTGCTGGCGCTGGATCTGCGTCTGAACAGCTTCTGGTTCCGCGCGGGCGATTTCGAGCCCTACTCAACCATTCGCTACCTCGGCGTGCTCGACGAGAACCAGGCGTTGACCGACGATAACCTTTGCTACAGCGATATCGATCTCGACGATCAGGGTTTTGCGCTGGATCGTAAGAGCAGCTTCCGTATTCGCGGCAACGTCTGTCTTGGCTTCCGCCAGCTGGATAATGCCCGCTGGCCCGCTTCGCCGCTCTACAGCCTGACGCTGAACGACGCCCAGCTGGCGCGTAAAGTCGCCGGGGAGAGCGTGCTGCGCGTGAAGCTGGCGGTAGCGCCGGGCCCGACGCTGCCCGGCCCGGAGCGTCTGGTGCTGAGCGACGCGCGTCTTGACGACGGCACGCGCGTGCCGCTTGAACAGCTGAGCCTGAAGCTTAATACTCTCTCGCCGACGGGCAACGCCAACGCCCAGTACTGGATTGACAGCGGAAGCCTTTGTAAACGATGAGAACTGTAAAGCCCCGCCAGCCGCAAACGCTGGCAAAACGTCTTGGCCTGCTGCAGGAGGCGCTTAACGCCAGCCTGGAGTGGGTTGCCGAATACCGCGACGCCTCGCCGCGTCTGGCGCTGGAAGCGGACACCTTTACGCGCCAGCTGCGCCGCGCCCGCGCGCAGAGCGATGCGCTGGCCCAGCAGGTGGCGCGCCCGGTTACGCTGGCGCTGTTTGGCCAGTCGCAGGCGGGCAAAGCCTGGCTGCTGAACGAAATGGTCGCCGACGCGCAGGGCCAGATGCTGACGCGCCTCGGCGAAAAAACGCTGAACGTTTTTCAGCAGATCAATCCCGGCAACCTCGACTTTGCCGCCGCGACCCGCTACTGCCACCAGCGCGAAGCGCTCTCCGGCGAATGGCCGGTAGAGCTGGCGCTGCTGAACGAGGCGGAAATTGTACGTCTGGTGCTGAGCTGCCGCGGCGAAGCGCCGCAGCCGGAAAGCGGGCATCTCGATCAGCAGCTGCAGCGCCTGCAACGCCAGCGCCTCACTACGCCGGTCGGCGGGCTCGACAGCGACGCGCTGGTCACGCTCTGGGCCTGGAGCCGCCGTCACCGCTGTCATGACGCGCGGCTCGATCGCCATTTCTGGCCGCAGGCGGTAGAGCTTGCCCCCGCGCTCAGCGTGGACGACCGGGTACAGCTTTTCGCGCTGCTGTGGCCAAACCAGCCAGAGCTGAGCGAGGCGCTGCGCGCGCTGCTGCATTTACGTCATCAGCTGCGCAGCGCCAGCCGCGTGCTTGCGCCGCTCAGCCTGCTGGTCGACGACGCGCTGCTGCCGAGCGAACAGCTAATCGCACACGCCAGCGAGCAGGATCGTCAGATGAAAGTGGAAGTCTGCCCGCTTAACGGCAACCGCATCGGCAAGCCGCAGCAGGTGCCGCTCGGCTGGCTGGCGCTGCTGACGCTGGAGCTGGTGCTCCCTCTGAGCTCGACGCCGCGCACCGCACTCTATGACGACGCCGATATGCTGGATCTGCCTGCGCCCGGCATGCCTGCCGATGCAGCAGCGCAGGAGGAGCGTCAGCGGCTGGAACAGCAGGATCCGCTGCGCGCCCGGCTGCTCGAACAGAAACGCGCCCTGCTGCCCGGCCTCTACGCCGCGCGCCAGGGGATCGATTTAATGCTGGTCTGTACTGCCGCCAGCCAGCGGCAGGATGCCGATCTCGCCAGCCGCGCCCTGCGCGAATGGCAGCTGCATCAGCCGCCGCGGGAAAGCGGCGAAAAGCCGCGCCTGATTTGGGCGATTACCCCTTACGACGCGCGACATCAGCAGATCAACGTGGATGAGGCGGTGCAGCGCCAGATCGGCCAGCCCGGTCAGCGCTGGGGCTCGATGCTGGCGCTCGATCGCGCCGGCGTCGATCGGATGGCGGAGTGGCTTCAGGAAGAGATGCAGCCTGATGCGCGCCGCGACAGGCTGCTGACAGAGCTGCGCGCCCTGCAGCACAGCGTGCTGGAACGTCGCCTGCTGCCCTGGACCGAAGCCGACGCCAGCCCTGAGCAGGCCGCGCGCAAGCAGACCATCGCCGATTCGCTGCTGAAATGTCTGCAGCACCGCACCGGCCTGCATGGCGAACTGCTGGAGCGGCTGCAGCCGCCGCGGGAAGCGCTGCGTCAGCTCTGGCTCAGCCAGCATGACGCGCCCGCCACCGCTGCCGCGATCCGCACAGAGGCGCCGGCGCAGCACTTCGGCGTCGGGTTTGAATTCGATCTCTTTAGCGATACGCCGCTGGCAGAGCCTGCGAGCGTGCCGCATCACGTCAGCGCCGCCGGTCAGAGTTTTGCCCGTCAGGTGATGGCGCTGTGGCTCGATCACCTGCGCGAACTGCCGGAGAACCGCAGCCTGCTGACGTTGCTGAATGTGGATCGCGTTACGCTGGAGTGGCTGGTAGAGGAGTTAATTGTCGCCAGCTTCCGTCTCGATATGCTGACTTCGCTGGAGCAGGCGCTGCATGAGCCGGAAAACCCGTCCGTTAGCCATGAGTCGCGCGCCGATCGCCAGGTGTCCCGCGCGATGACGGTGCTGGGCGATTTTGTCGCCTGGCTGGGTTTTTTACAACGCGACGACGCCGAACGGCCGCCGAGCCGCGTCAATCGCGGTCAGCCTGTTTTTGCGCGTCCGCCCGCGCCGAGCGTCAACTTTTCCGCCGGGCAGCGTCTGACGCGCTTATCCGCCGCGCCCGCCAACCATACCGCCTACTATATTTATGACTGGCTGGTGGGACTGAACTCTGTGATCCTCGAGAACAACGGGTACGCCGGCGGCCGCGATGTCACGCCTGCGGCGCGCGACGCCCTGGCCGCCATCCTCAAGACGCTGCGCAGCTAATCCCGCTTCAGGTGCAGGTCGCCGTCCAGCGCCTGCGCCGCCTCTTCCAGCAGTTCCAGTACGGCGGCGAACTCGTCGCTCTTTTCCAGACCCGCCGCATGGCGCAGATGAATACGCGCCGGCAGCGCCATGCCGCCGGTCAGCCAGTCCCACAGCGCGTCGAGATTATTGCCGAAGGCGAACGGGCAGTGGCTCTGCTGCGCCAGCGTCTGATAGAGCGCGTCGCGATTCGGCAGGCGCTGAAAATCGAGCGTAATCTTCAGCATCTTCAGGGCACCTGCTTAAAGCTGCGATAGTGATCGGTAGTGATATAGACCAGACCGTCTGAGGAGTAGACCAGCCGGTCCGCCTCGCGGTGGCCGCAGCGATAGTTGACGTCCGCCTCATACCATAAGCGTCCGCTGCGCTGCGGCAGGCGCTTTTCACGGTTGCCGAAGCGATCGCCGCCGATCGCCTTGCCCGGCAGAACTTCGCACAGGTTGCCTTTAGCGGGATCCCAGCCGAGGCGCCGCGCGTCGTTTTTGCTGATGTAATAGGCTGGCAGCTGCTGATGTTGCAGCAGGTAACGCGCCACGGTGCGCGCATCCGTCAGCGAGCTGATATCGCTGGCGTTTGACGAAGGTGATGAATTCAGATGGGGTTTAAAACCGGCCCAGGCGGCCGCAAGCACGATAACCAGTGCAATCCAGAGTTTTTTCGACATGATGGCATCCCAGACAACAGGACGCTGATGATACCAGCTTTAACGTTCAGATACAGCGCGGGCCAGCATTGCTGGCCCTGCGGGGATCACTGCATCGCTTGCATCTGCGACCCATGGCGACGCCATGCGCCTGGCGCGACGCCATACTGGCGTTTAAAGCTGCGGTTGAAGGATTGCTGCGAGTCGAAGCCCAGCGAAATCGCTACGTTGAGGATAGGCTCGTTGGTGGTAGTCAGACGATCCGCGGATTTCTTCAGTTTCTTGATGCGAATGTACTCACCCAGCGGGTAGCCGGTGTGCTCTTTAAACATACGCTGCAGGTGCCATTTGGAATAGCCTGCGCGCTCCGATACGGTGTCCAGATCCAGACGTGCTTCGATGTTGTTATCAATCCAGTCGATTAGATCGTGAATAAATGCGTCGCTCATCATCCCATTTTCTCCCGTCGCCGTTGCGAACAGTATCAGTATCAGTTGCAATTACACTTTAAGGGTGACTGACTTTGCCATTTAATGCAAGTTGAATTGATACATTAAATGCCGCACTCGCCGTAAGGTCATTCTGCGCCCCGCTACGCCTGCGCATGGCATCAGCCAAAACCGCACATAAAGTGTATCAGATATTCTTGCAGTTGCTGGATACCCGAGCCTACACTCCTCGCGATAAATTGCAATCTTAAAAGTTGCAAATATTGGCCCGCCCTTGTGGGCTCTTTTTTAACGCTATGCGGAATAACAATAATGAACAGACAAACGAAGTGGGTTCGTCAGGGTTCAACCCTTCTGGGCGCGGTGCTGCTAAGCAGCATACTCAGCGGATGTGACAAAGGCGTGGCGCAAAACGCCCCGCCGCCGCCCCCTCAGGTCAGCGTCGCCGATGTGGTGGTGAAACCGGTTAGCCAGTGGGACAGCTTTAACGGGCGCATCGAGGCGGTGCAGAGCGTGCAGCTGCGTCCGCGCGTCTCCGGCTATATCGACGCCGTAAACTACCGTGAAGGCGACGAAGTGAAAAAAGGACAGGTGCTGTTCACTATCGATGACCGCACCTACCGCGCCGCGCTGGAGCAGGCGAAAGCCGAACTGGCGCGCGCCCGCAGTCAGGCCGCGCTGGCGCGCAGCGAATCGGCGCGTACCGAAAAGCTGATCGGCACCCAGGCGATTTCGCGCGAGCAGTGGGAACAGCGTCGCTCTGCCGCCAGCCAGGCGCAGGCGGACGTGCTCTCTGCCGAAGCGGCCGTGGATATGGCGCAGCTCAATCTTGACTTTACCCGCGTGACCGCGCCGATCGACGGACGCGCCAGCCGCGCCATGATCACCACTGGCAACCTGGTGACCGCCGGCGACAGCGCCAGCGTGCTTACCACGCTGGTGTCGCAGGATCGCATGTATGTCTACTTCGATGTCGATGAAACCACCTTCCTCCACTACCAGGCGATGGCGCGTCAGGGAGAGCAGCGCGGGTCGCTGCCGGTCGAGATCGGCCTGGCGGGGGAAAACGGCTATCCGCACCGCGGCATGGTTGACTTTACCGACAACCAGCTTACCGCCAGCACCGGCACCATCCGCATGCGCGCCCAGCTTGATAACCGCCAGCGTCAGTTTACGCCCGGCCTCTTCTCTCGCGTACGCCTGCCGGGCAGCGCGCAGTTCCAGGCGCTGCTGATTGACGATAAAGCGGTGCTCACCGACCAGGACCGCAAATATGTCTATGTGGTGGACAAAGATGGCAAGGCGCAGCGCCGCGATATTCAGCCCGGCGCGATGGCCGAAGGGTTGCGCATCGTGAAAAGCGGGCTGCAGTCGGGCGATCGGGTGATTGTCGATGGGCTGCAAAAAGTGTTTATGCCCGGAATGCCGGTAACGGCCCAGCAGGTCGCGATGCGCGCGGCTAACGCCAACTAACTGAGGCTACTGCCGCTATGGACTTTTCCCGCTTTTTTATCGACCGGCCGATATTTGCCGCCGTTTTGTCGATTTTGATTTTTGTGACCGGCCTGATCGCCATTCCGCTGCTGCCGATCAGCGAATACCCGGACGTCGTGCCGCCCAGCGTGCAGGTACGCGCTGAATATCCCGGCGCGAATCCGAAGGTCATCGCCGACTCCGTGGCGACGCCGCTGGAAGAAGCGATCAACGGCGTTGAAAATATGATGTATATGAAGTCGGTGGCCGGTTCCGACGGCGTGCTGGTGACTACCGTCACCTTCCGCCCGGGCACCGATCCCGATCAGGCGCAGGTGCAGGTGCAGAACCGCGTTGCGCAGGCGGAAGCGCGTCTGCCGGAAGATGTGCGCCGCCTCGGTATCACCACCCAGAAGATGTCGCCGACGCTGACGCTGGTGGTGCATATGTTCTCGCCACACGGCAAGTATGACTCGCTCTACCTGCGCAACTACGCCACGCTGAAGGTGAAGGATGAGCTGGCGCGCCTGCCGGGCGTCGGTCAGATCCAGATCTTCGGCGCGGGCGAATATGCGATGCGCGTCTGGCTCGATCCCAATAAAGTGGCCGCGCGCGGCCTGACCGCCGCCGACGTGGTAACGGCGATGCAGGAGCAGAACGTGCAGGTTTCGGCTGGTCAGCTCGGCGCTGAGCCGCTGAAAAAGCAGTCTGACTTTCTGTTATCCATCAATACCGCGGGCCGCCTCGAAAACGAGCAGCAGTTCGGCAATATCATTCTGAAAACCTCTGACGACGGCTCGCTGGTGCGGCTGCGCGACGTGGCGCGCATTGAGATGGGTTCCGGCAGCTACGCGCTGCGTTCGCAGCTCAATAATAAAGATGCGGTCGGTATCGGTATTTTCCAGGCGCCGGGCGCAAACGCCATCGATCTCTCTAACGCGGTGCGCGCCAAAATGAACGAGCTGGCGACGCGTTTCCCGGATGATGTGCAGTGGGCCGCGCCTTACGACCCGACGGTGTTCGTACGCGACTCCATCAGCGCGGTGGTGCATACGCTGCTGGAAGCGGTCGCCCTGGTGGTTCTGGTAGTGATCCTGTTTCTGCAAACCTGGCGCGCCTCGATTATTCCGCTGCTGGCGGTACCGGTCTCGGTGGTCGGCACCTTTAGCGTGCTCTATCTGCTCGGCTTTTCGCTCAACACCCTGAGCCTGTTCGGGCTGGTGCTGGCTATCGGCATTGTGGTGGATGACGCCATCGTGGTGGTGGAAAACGTTGAGCGTAATATCGCGCTGGGCCTCTCGCCGCAGGCAGCGGCGCATCAGGCGATGCGCGAAGTATCCGGGCCGATTATCGCTATCGCGCTGGTGCTGTGCGCGGTGTTTGTGCCGATGGCGTTTCTCTCTGGCGTTACCGGTCAGTTCTATAAGCAGTTCGCGGTAACCATCGCAATTTCGACGGTGATCTCCGCCATTAACTCGCTGACGCTCTCGCCTGCGCTGGCGGCGAAGCTGCTGAAAGACCACCACGCGCCGAAAGATATTCCAACGCGCATTATCGATCGCCTGCTCGGCTGGCTGTTCCGTCCGTTTAACCGCTTCTTTAACAGCAGCGCACACGGCTATGAAGGGCTGGTCGGCAAAACGCTGCGTCGACGCGGCGCGGTCTTCGGCGTCTATGTGCTGCTGCTGGCGGGCGCGGCCTTTATGTTCCACGCTGTGCCGGGCGGGTTTATCCCGACGCAGGATAAGCTCTACCTGATCGGCGGCGTGAAAATGCCGGAAGGTTCATCGCTGGAGCGTACCGATGAGATGATCCGCAAGATGAGCGAAATCGGTATGAACACCGAAGGCGTTGCCTACTCCGTCGCCTTCCCCGGCCTGAATGCGCTGCAGTTCACCAACACGCCGAATACCGGTACGGTGTTCTTCGGCCTGAAGCCGTTCAGCGAGCGTAAGCACAGCGCGGCGGAGATCAACGCTGAAATCAACGCGAAAATCTCTCAGCTGCAGCAAGGGTTCGGCTTCTCGATTATGCCGCCGCCGATTCT
Organism: Pantoea sp. UBA5923; assembly: GCF_002431095.1. NCBI lineage: Bacteria > Pseudomonadati > Pseudomonadota > Gammaproteobacteria > Enterobacterales > Erwiniaceae > Pantoea > Pantoea sp. UBA5923. The sequence continues at coordinate 8,305 of NZ_DJDN01000025.1, forward strand.
GGGCCTTGGCCAGGGTTCGGGCTATTCGCTCTACGTGCAGGATCGCGCGGGTCTGGGCTACGGCGCGCTGCAGACGGCGATCAACACCCTTTCCGGCGCGGTCATGCAGACCCCAGGCATGCACTATCCGATCTCCTCTTACCAGGCGAACGTGCCGCAGCTGGATGTGCAGGTCGATCGCGATAAAGCCAAGGCGCAGGGCGTGTCGCTGACCGATCTTTTCAGCACGCTGCAAACCTATCTCGGCTCCTCATATGTTAACGACTTTAACCGTTTTGGTCGCACCTGGCGCGTGATGGCGCAGGCGGACGGTGAATTCCGCGACAGCGTGGAAGATATCGCCAACCTGCGCACCCGCAACGATCGCGGCGAAATGGTGCCGGTCGGCAGCATGGTACATATCACCACCACTTACGGGCCCGATCCGGTGATCCGCTATAACGGCTATCCGGCAGCGGATCTGATTGGCGATGCCGACCCGCGCGTACTCTCTTCTGCGCAGGCGATGACCCAGCTGGAAGCGATGTCCGGTCAGCTGTTGCCGAACGGCATGAATATCGAGTGGACCGATCTGAGCTATCAGCAGGCGACGCAGGGGAATACCGCCTTTATCGTCTTCCCGGTGGCGGTGCTGCTGGCGTTCCTGGTGCTTGCCGCGCTCTATGAGAGCTGGACGCTGCCGCTGGCAGTAATTCTGATTGTGCCGGTGACGATGCTGTCGGCGCTGGTCGGCGTCTGGCTGACGGGCGGCGATAACAACGTCTTCGTACAGGTCGGCCTGGTGGTGCTGATGGGGCTGGCGTGTAAGAACGCCATTCTTATCGTGGAGTTCGCCCGCGAGCTGGAGATGCAGGGCAAAGGCATCGTGGAGGCAGCGCTGGAAGCCTGTCGCCTGCGTCTGCGTCCTATTGTGATGACCTCTATCGCCTTTATCGCCGGTACTGTGCCGCTGATTCTGGGCGAAGGCGCGGGCGCCGAAGTGCGTGGCGTTACCGGTATTACCGTGTTCGCCGGGATGCTGGGCGTCACCCTGTTCGGCCTGTTCCTGACGCCGGTGTTTTACGTGACGCTGCGTAAGCTGGTGACGCGCAAAGCGCCGAAAGAAACGTTGCAGACTGTGTAATGAATAAAGGGCAATCTCTGGGTTGCCCTTTATCACTCTCTTACTGCAGAAATAAAAAAAGCCGCTGATGCGGCTTTTAATCATTTTGCATGATAAGACTTTTTATTACGACTTAGGACGCGTCAGGAAAACCAGGGTGCCGATGATAATATCGCCGACTACCCAGAGAATACCTAGCATCATCGCTCCCATGCCCGCGCCTAAAGCAGCTCCGGCCCGCTCAGCATCAGAAGCCGCATTGTTGACTACCTCTCCGCTTGCCCCCAGCCCTTTGAAAACGGCCCTTGCATAAGTCGGCGCTTTATTTTAAACGCAACGTGTGAACTGGCTGTTTTATTGCGTATACCTTGCTGTCCCACCCGGTATTCTCAACCCTTGCTTTAGACTGGTTCGTATTTGGCAATGGCTATCTTGAAATGCGAAAAAACCGGTTAAGCGGTCCGCTAGGGTTTCGGCATTCGCTCGCAAAATATACCCACCGGGGCAGCGATCTTGATAATTACTGGTTTGTCCAACGGTGGAATGAGGAACATCAGTTTGCGCCAGGTAGTGTCTGCCACGTCATTAATCCCGATATACATCAGGAGATCTATGGGCTGCCTGAATATATGTCTGCGCTGCTCGCCGCAGCACTGTCGCACTCTGCTGACACTTTCCGCAAGCTCTACTACGACAACGGATCGCACGCAGGTTGCATCGTTTATGTCGGCGCCGGTCAGATTGATGATAAGAGCATGGCGGCTGTTAAAGAGACTCTGACCGGCGCGCGCGGACGTGGCGCATTTAAGAATCTGCTTTTGCACGCGCCGGGCGGTGGTAAAGATGGTGTACAGATTTTGCCGTTCAGCCAGATTACGGCAAAGGATGAGTTTGTGAATATTAAAGGCGTTTCGCGTGACGATATGTTAGCTGCTCATCGCGTGCCGTCGCAGCTAATGGGTGCCATGCCAGACGGCAATGGATCTTTCGGTGACATTGAAAAAGCCGCGCGCGTATACGCGATTAATGAACTTGCCCCCACCATGGCGGCATTAAAACACGTCGATGAATGGCTCGGTGAAGAAGTGATCCGTTTTAATCCCTACGCCCTTCTCGAAAAGCAACTGTAACCCGCCGGGCCGCCCGGCCCGTCTGCTTCATTCCTTTCGTTTCCCTTAAATCTTCGTATGAAAATGCAGCAACGTACACCACAGCTGCGTACGTGCGAGCTACCCGGCGTTTATCTGGTGCGGACTTATTATCATCCCAAAACCCTCGTAAAAACGGCAGGGTTCGCCAGAAACATCCGATCTTGATAACCCCCTTACCTTAACTCGTTGCGCGGGCTGGCCCCCCGCACCTGCGCGCATCAATCCCTCTTTTTTTCGTGCAAGCGTAGATCCTCGCGATGGCAGGCGCAGCGCGGCTTGAGCGCGATAAGATCCAGTGAATGAAATTGTGCAAAATTGTGCCTTTTTTTGCGGTACAACGTTTGTCGAAACTTTTTACTTGATTCAAGTGCAGTAACTAAGCTTGGCTAGCGGGAGATTTTCAACCGGGAGACGCTGCGCAAATGTATTCGAATTTTCCATAGATGATAATAAAAAGCCCCAGAAATGAGGCTTTTGAATGAAATATTAAGTTCTGATAGGCACTGTCGCCTGAGGCTGAATAGGAGCCAAAATTTGGTTATAACTCCTTAAGATATCGTTATACAAATCTGGGTGCTTGTTTGCAGTTATTGTTAGTATTAAGGCGTATTTTATTTTATCTGCCTTATTATTTTGTATGGCTCCTCCTCCCTGCCTTGCATTGTAATGAATGTCAAATACAGGTTTATTCAGAGAAGAGCCACGCATTCCTTTTGATGCGTGTAGAACTGTTTCCCACTTACCCATATCGGAACGGCGCTCTTGCTCATTTGCATATTTTTTAAGCTCAAAAAAACCTTTAGTATCAGCATTCTGAGCACCCTTTTTGATCTTGCTTTCGTCTGGTCGGAACGAAATTTCGAGACCAGCTTTTGTATAAGAAGCAGAATCCTGAGGGTCAACAGATGTCGAATAACAGAAAGTAGCAGTTAGATTAACCATTCCGTTAAGGCCGCCATCAGGTATTGGTAAAGCGGCTCTCAAATACTTACCGGGCTTCAGCTCACCCTGATATACTATTCGAGCTACTCCATTAGGACTTACAATTATATCATTGATATCTTCAGGTAACTTCCCCCATCCAACTTCTGCATGGGGGAAGCCCTTTTGAGAGCATGAGTGAATCATAAGTGCTTTTATTGCTAAAATTGTCAAATCCCCGCCCAAAAGAGCTTTGATTCCAACGGCCGTTCGTAATGCATATGGCGCAGCAAAACTTGTACCTCGTTGAGGTGCAATTGCAGGGGTTGCATCCTCAGTTAAAACATGAAAATACTCACTTTCTTCACCACCAAAAGCAATTAAATCGGGCTTGATAACGCCGGGGCTTCTACCTGGGCCTAAAGCGCTATAAGACGAACGTGCCCATTTATTAGAATCTGTGGAGTTAGCCGCCCCAACTGAAAGTCCATTTACAGAATCCGCTGGGACTTGAATTCTTGCATTACCAGACTCCTGATCCATTTCACCATTATTACCTACAGCGATTGTCATTAAAGTTTCACCATCGCTGAGTAAATCATCGATCACAGAAGTCCATGCATGAACTTCTGAATCTTCTATAGGCAAATTAGGTCCTAAACTCAGATTGAGAAATTGATACTGCCTCGAAAGCAATACCTCTTCTATTAAACCTAGTGTTCTGTAAAGCTCAAGGGGGTCTTCCTTGCATATATCAGCATCTAAAACTCTCAGATGGTCAACATAAGAATATGGACGAGGAGCAATAGTTCTGGCTTTTAAAGGACCAAAAAGAAAAGCAGAGGTTACTGCAAGGCCATGCTGTAATGCATCACTATCATCTGCTGCTCCATCATCCAAAACTCTATATGAATTAAGCCATTTCTGTATAGGGTGTTTTTGGGGCAGACCGCCATCTAAAATAGCAACCCTTAAGTCACTCACAGGTGGATCGCTTGGCAATAACGTTTGAATTTGAGCCCCAGCAGCTCTTTGAATTGGACGAATGCCCCGTAAAGGAGGCACAGGCCGGATCACCCTAACAAATGTAAATAAGGATAAAACCTCAATTTTTGCTGGTTCACACTGAACCGGTACAAACCAAAGATTGCCCGCACTAAATGAAAGTTCCGAGTAAGGAGTAACATCATTAGCTTCGGCATAACGTATAAAAGCAGACTGAACAAGATCGCTATTGTCACTCGGTAAAAGATGTATGCCTACCTCATAAAACTCACCAGCGTCTTTCTTATTAGCCGCAACAATCCTTTCTTGTGGTTTATAAGCAGAAAACGCTTCAATTCGCGCAAAATCTATCGCTTCGTCACTACCATCCTCCAGAGACTGTACCCATGGAAGTATATTTTTAAAAGAAGAGCGCTTACCTGCCACAAAAATTAGAGTAGTTGGAAACTCAGTAACCTCAACTTTCCGTTTCCAACCGTCTGGCTTAATCTTTACTGTTTTGCTCCCTACTGATTGCAAATTATTTTCCCTAAGCATTGTGTCAGGGAAAAAAGAACGAGCAATATAACTAGGGTTAAGTGTTAAGCTAGCGACGGCATAATCATTTGGACAAGCACCAGCCGGTAAGCCGTCAAAATCAGAATTAGCTTGTTCAAGCTGAGGCATTAACCTCTGCTTTGCTTCAGCAAGAGTATAAACCTCAGATTTATCCATACCACGACGAGGGCCAGCAACAGCACTTGCCAGCAACTCACCACGACCTATTAAAAAGTTAGTAGCCATCTCAATTCCTTTTATGTAATTGTGCCTTCGGAAGCACGATGTTTACGTATCGTGTCTCGACTAACCCCGGTAATATCTGAGATAGAATGCTGTGAGAGCTTAGTCTCTTTACTGAGACTTAAAGCCACCTCCAACTTCTCAGGGCGTTCCAATAGAGAAATTCTGCTTTTTACAAACTCTTCAATTAATTCTTGATCGGATGCAATACCTAAGGCCACAGCTCTGCGAAATTTATTTATTTCCTTTTCAATATTGCTAAAGGATTCATTTTTAAAAGTTAGAACTAGAATATCAACCCACCGTGAGAACATGGCAAAATCAGGTCCAGAAAACCTTTTTATCGCATCAGAAATGCTTGCAGCATCAGGCCTATCAAAATTAACAATCATGTCGAAACGACGCCATAAAGCAGGATCAATTAGCTCCTCATGGTTAGTCGCTGCAAGCAATAGAGATTCTGCAGGCCATTCATCAACTTCCTGCAAGATCACAGTCACCAGCCTTTTGAGCTCTCCAATATCAGAATCGTCACTTCTTTTTTTTGCTATAGAATCAATTTCATCGAGTAATAGTATGCATGGTTTTTTCTTTGCATAGTCCAATGCCGCTCTTAGGTTATTACCACTTTTCCCAAGATAACTACTCATAACTGCTGTTAAATCAAGGGTATAAAAAGGCACATTAAGTTTTTTTGCCAACCAAGCCGCAGTTAAAGTTTTCCCCACTCCTGGGGGGCCTACAAAAATTGCAGATCGGGTGGGGGGCAAACCCAAGTCATTTAACCGCTGAATATTCTTACGCTCAAGTATAAGTCTATCCAGAGCCGACTCATTTTTTTCAGAAAGCACAGGCTTCTCAAGCACATCTTTCAAAACAGGTATTTTAAGTAAACTCAAACGTGATTCATTGTCAACGGGCAGCGCTTGCTCAGAAACAATGCTTGCAGGATTTGGGCCCTTACGCAAACTTTGATGGCTGCCTGCAGGCTTCGCACGCAAGTATTGATCAAGCTGCGTCGCCAAGTCAGGTGATGTCTCCCGATACTTACGAACTAAACGTGCAACATACAAACGGACGTCGTCATATTGGTTGTTCAGAACCAGCCTCACTAGCTGGGCTAAATCTGACTTCAAACCTGATAGTTCGCCCATAAAAATAAAAACCTCTTATAAAACAATTGATTAAGATTTGCATCACTGGAATAGTTGTAATTATGGCATCTTCTGAGAAATTTGGAAAGACAGAAACACTATATAAATGTACAGGAAGAGCTGAAAGTCAGTTCGCATCACATACCCTCCATTTGGCTTAAATCTGGAAAGTTTAGGTTCCTGAATCTGGAAGAATCTGAGGTTAGGGATACAGGGTGTAAGCAGATATTGAAAATACAGCCCAGATACTTATTTTGTCTAAAGACTTATGTGGGAACACCTTCCACGCTCGACCGATTAACGCGGCTCGCTAATCGTTGCTGTAGAAGCAATATTTACTTAGATTCTCATGCATCAGTCTTTGTGCAGGGCTTTTTCTTCTGCCCATGGTTCAGTCAGATGACATATCAAACCGCGCCTTTATTTCGGCGACGTGACACGCGCCACCAGTTACTAACAAATCCAACTGGTTCGGATTTGATCTTCTTGTCACGCGCATAATATCGCCTTCCGTCTTTCACAAACGAACCGCCAGCAGCGAAACTGCGCGCCAGAAGGGCTAGGCCGGCATCATTCAAATCTTCAGACCAGCCAAACGATCTTGCTTCAGCGATTAGCTCCGCCAAGCAAGCATCACCTGACAGTGAGGTCGGTAGTTTCTTGTGCTGTGCGTCATTTCTGAGCCGCGTTAACATTTCACGCCGCTCCCGCCGTGTCATAGTTGCAATATTCTCCACCGTTGTTGGCGCGGCATCACCATCGGGCGGAATCAAACTGCCGAAATTTTCATCTGTGCGACAGTTATTGCCGCGAGTCCAAGTACGATAAATCGTGAAATCTCAGTTCTAGGCGGTTTGTATACCGCTCTGATCAATGCCGGTCTTTTTAGAGATGAGCATCCAATCAGGGGCATAGCTAAGCTCAAAGAAGCACATCCAGCAACAACTTACCTTTTGCAGACTGAAATATCTTCGCTACTCGATGCTTTGAACGGGGATAACAAACGCATCGCTATTTTGTGCCTGAGCACAGGTGCCCGCTGGAGCGAGGCAGCAGGATTGAGGAGAGAACAGATTACTCACAATCGCGTGACCTATCTCAAGACCAAAACGCATCGCGTGCGCTCAGTTCCCATTTCTGGCGACGTTGCATCAGCGATACTGCAACGGGAAACCGGATTGTTATTTTCTGAAAAAGATTACGTATTGTTTCGCACCATCCTACGCGAAGTTAAACCCGACCTGCCCAAAGGTCAGGCGACGCACGTTATGCGGCATACGTTCGCTACTCATTTCATGATAAACGGCGGGAATATAATTACGCTGCAACGAATACTGGGACATCAGGATATCTCTCAAACGATGAGATAGGCACATTTTGCACCTGATTACCTGGCAGATGCAGTACGTCTTAATCCGCTTAAAGGTAAGGCTAAAATCACGGACAAAACGTCCACAGAGTGTCCACGCTCGGATCACATTGAATGGGTTTGAGTATGTTGCAATGCAGGCGCGGCGGGCACTGAACCCAGGCACACCGCCCCGGCAGGCATAAAAAAAGCCGCATCAGCGGCTTTTTTTACAGAGATCCTCTATCGCACCCGGCTCCAGTACCGCTGCACACTCGGTTTCATTGCCTTTTTTTAGCTCTTCGAGCGCGTCGGCAACGGTGCGTTTTTCCAGAACTTCCAGCGACGCCTGTTCGGCCTCATCCGCAATGGATTTAAAGTACCAGCAGAGATTGGCGCTGACCAGGCAGCGCGGCGCAACGTCTGGACGCGACGCCCAGAGCTTTTTGTCTTCAATCACTGAGGTGTAAATATCGCGCAGCGTGATTTCGCTGGCCGGACGACCTAAATGGATCGAACCGGTGCGGCCAAGCGTCGAGACGATAATGCCGTCGCGGGTTAGCGGAACCATTAGCTTACGGATGAAACTGGGGTTCGCCTCAAGGCCGTATGCCAGAATAGCGCTGGTCGAGCGTTTACCCATTTGCTCCGCCATCGCTACGCTAAGAACCATTTGCAAAGCTGTCGGGAAGCGGTAATCAAGCATTTCTTTATCCTGAGTTGCGGTGCATCTTATTGTTTTATTGCCGCGTAAGTGAACATTCAGTGAGCAATAAATATAACAAACACTGTTGCTTTTTAGAAGCAAGGCTACTGCGCCAGGGCACGTATTCATTAAAACCCGGCTGCCGACAGCACAAGCTGTTCAGCCCGCGCCTTACCGGCTTTCGCCCTGCCCTTAACGCGGCTCTGCCGGCGCCAACGGCAGCCGCTGTTTAAGCGCCATAACCAGCGCGACGTTAAGCAGCGCCAGCGCGCAAAGTATCCACAGCGTAGCGGAAGCGCCGAGCGTTTCAAACAGATAGCCGCCCGCTACCGGCGTCAGCGCCTGACCGATAAGCGCCGGACGCGCCATACGACCCACGACAACGGCGTACGCCTCCGGTTTGACCATCGCCAGCGGTAAAGTTCCCCGCACGATAGCGCGCAAACCATTCCCCGCGCCGTAGAGCACCATGCTGAGCAGCGCAAACTGCGGGAACAACGCCAGCGCCAGCAAACCGAGCGCCACCAGTCCCACCGAGAAAAATGCCGTCCAGATGGGATGGCCGCGCTTAAAAAGAATATCCACTACCCGCGATCCTACCTGGCAAGGCCCGAGTATGGCGCTGATCCCCAGCGCAGAGGCCAGCGTATAGCCGCTCGCCTGCAGCAGAGCGATCAGCTGTACTGAGATAGCCGTCATGATCACTGAGGCGAGCGTGAAAATAGCGCATAACAGCCAGAACAGCGACGGCGCAATATCACTCTGCTGCGCACGCGCGGCAGGCGCTCTCGGTTTCAGGGCCAGAGACTTATCTGGCAGCGCATAAAAATAGGCCGGCAACACCAGCAGCAGCATCATCGCGGCAATAGCGAAACAGGCGTCGCGCCAGCCAAGCAGATGAATAAGCAACGCGGTGCCGGGCCAGACCAGCGTGGTGCAAAACCCAGAGATAAGCGTAATGCTGGTAATGGCGCTGCGCGCCTGCCCGCCGTAGCGCGTGCCCAGCGTGGCAAACAGCGCATCGTAAAGCCCCATCGCCATACCCACGCCAATAATCGTCCAGGCGCCAAGAAACAGCGGCAGCGAGTGGCTTACTCCCATAATAACGAGCCCGGCCGCCATTACTGCCCCGCTCAGCGCCAGCAGCATGCGGCCGCCGGTACGCGCGATAATGCGTCCGCTGAGCGGCGCCAGCAGGCCGGAAACCAGAATACCGGTCGACAGCGCACCATAGACCCACTGCTGCGACCAACCGGTTTCAGCGACGATGGGGGCCGCCATCACGGCCATCAGGTAAAACGACCCGCCCCACGAAAGTATCTGCACCAGTCCCAGCACCACTACCGCCAGCACGCCGGGTTTATTCTGTTGATTCACATCCATCACCGTTTTGTACAGGTAGCGGCTTTTATAACATGTTATGACATAAGGAAAAAACCGAAACGGCGCTCTGCGGCCTGCTTTTCCTGTCAGGCTGGCAGACTGCACTGTTTTCATAATATACTCCATATGTATGTTGTAACTATTTAAGCAGATTGCGGGACAGGTGATCCTCTGCCACAGTAAGGTATGTTGTAACTATGGAGACAAATAATGCGTTACGACCTGATTTCGGACCTGCATGACTGCGCCAATAGCCTCGAACGTTCGCTGGCCGAGTTACGTGAGATGATCATGGCGCAGCCGCTCTTGATTGCGCGGGTGTTCTCGCTGCCGCCAGTCGAAAAAGGCCACGAACATGACGCGGTGACCGAAATCGCCGTTGAACAGCATCTGGGCGAAACCGCGCGCGAGATGGCGCTGGCGCACTTCTGTCGGCTCTTTATGCAGCATCAGTCCGAGAAGCTGAGCACCAAAGCCGCCGTCCGCCTGCCCGGCGCCATCTGCATCGAAGCGGAAGGCGAACGCGAAGCCGCCCTCTCCGCTCAAATCGCGCAGGTGAATCAATACAAGGCGCGGCTGGAGCAGATCATCACGGTGGAGTCCGGCCTGCCGAGCGAGGCGCGGTTTGAGTTCGTGCATCAGCATCTGCGCGGCCTGATTACGCTCAACGCCTATCGCGCCATTACCCTGCTGCAGGCGCCGGACAGCCTGCGATTCGGCTGGGCTAACAAGCACGTCATTAAAAACGTGAAGCGAGAAGAGATTATCGCGCAGCTGGAGAAAAGCCTGAGCGCTAACCGCGCGCAGGCGCCCTGGACGCGCGAACAGTGGGCGGAAAAAGTGCAGGATGAGCTGGAGAGCGTCCGCGCCCTGCCCGCCACCGCGCGGCTGAAGATAAAACGCCCGGTGAAAGTGCAGCCGATCGCGCGCGTCTGGCGCGCCGAGGAGAAAAAGCAGACCCAGCTCGCCTGCCCGTCGCCGATTATCGTGCTCTGCCGCGACCGCACTCAGGTGCCGGTGCTGGGAGAGTTGCTGAACTACAACGCGGATAACGTACAGCATCGCTATAAGCCAGCGGCGGAGCCGCTCAACCTGCTGATCCCGCGACTGCATCTGTGGGTTGACTGCCCGATATAACGCAACAAGGCCAGCAGCGCTGGCCTTGTTTGACTCTGCTGGTTACGACTTCATGCTGCCGACCATATCTTCCGGACGCACCCAGGCGTCAAACTCCTCTTCGGTAAGATAGCCCAGCTTCAGCGCCGAGCCTTTCAGCGTCAGCCCCTCTTTGTGCGCTTTTTTCGCGATTTCAGCCGCTTTGTCATAGCCGATATGGGTATTCAGCGCGGTTACCAGCATCAGCGACTCATTGAGCAGCTGCGAAATGCGGTCGCGGTTCGGCTCGATGCCAATAGCGCAATGATGGTTAAAGCTGTCCATACCGTCAGCCAGCAGACGCACCGACTGTAGGAAGTTGTGAATGACCATTGGACGGAAGACGTTCAGTTCAAAGTTGCCCGAGGCGCCGCCGATATTGATAGCCACGTCGTTGCCCATCACCTGACAGCAGAGCATCGTCATCGCTTCGCACTGGGTCGGGTTCACCTTGCCCGGCATAATGGAGCTGCCCGGCTCGTTCTCGGGAATAGAAAGCTCGCCGATGCCGCAGCGCGGCCCTGAGGCCAGCCAGCGCACGTCATTAGCGATCTTCATCAGCGAGGCCGCCAGCCCTTTCAGCGCGCCGTGTGCGTGCACCAGCGCATCGGTTGTTGCCAGCGCCTCAAACTTATTCGGCGCGGTGACGAACGGCTGCCCCGTCAGCTCGGCCAGCGCTTTCGCCACGCGCACCGCATATTCCGGATGGGTATTCAGGCCGGTACCCACAGCGGTGCCGCCCAGCGCCAGTTCCGCAACGTGAGGAATGCTCTGCTCAATATGTTTGAGGTTATGCTCCAGCATCGCCACCCAGCCGGAGATCTCCTGGCCCAGGGTCAGCGGCGTCGCATCCTGCAGGTGGGTACGGCCGATTTTGACGATATCTCTAAAGGCGCTGGATTTCTCGCTCAGCGTTTTTTTCAGCACTTCAATCTGCGGGATGAGCTTTTCGCGCAGCGCGATAACCGCCGCTACGTGCATCGCGGTCGGGAAGACGTCGTTAGAACTCTGGCTTTTGTTCACATCGTCATTGGGGTGCACCAGGCGCGACATGCCGCGCTCGCCGCCGAGGATTTCACTGGCGCGGTTGGCCAGCACCTCGTTCATATTCATATTGGTCTGGGTGCCGGAACCGGTTTGCCAGATAGCCAGCGGAAACTCGCCGCTGTGCTGATCGGCCAGCACTTCATCGGCGGCTTTGATAATCGCTTCGGCCCGATCGGCAGGCAGCAAGCCGAGATCGCGGTTCACGGTGGCGGCGGCGCGCTTGGTCTGCGCTAACGCATAGACCAGCTCGGTGGGCATTTTTTCTGTCGAGATACGGAAGTGTTCCAGCGAGCGCTGCGTTTGCGCGCCCCATAACTTGTCTGCGGGTACATCAATGGGCCCCATTGAATCTTTTTCAATGCGAGTGGCTGCCATGTCTACGTCTCCTTTAGCACAGGTTGTGGTGATTGTTCGTCCAGTGCGGCAAGCCTCCTGGACGCGCAGAATCCTTACATACAAGAATTTAACATTATGCGAGTCTGAGCCGCTGTTTGCACTTGATATGTATTCTCTGCGCCATTTTCTGCTTTAATAGGCGTCATAACTTCCCGTGATTAAAGGGTTAATCATGCAAAAAATGGTCAATTCGCTGCAAAATTACGCGTGGGGCAGTAGAACCGCCTTAACAGAACTCTATGGCATCCCTAATCCCACCGGCGCACCAATGGCGGAGCTGTGGATGGGCGCGCACCCTAAGAGCCCCTCGCAGGTTGAAGTTAAGGGCGAGCGCCGCTCGCTGCGCGAGGTGATCGACGCAGCGCCAGAGGCGACGCTGGGCTACGCGGTGGCGAAGCGCTTTGGCGAACTGCCTTTTCTGTTTAAGGTGCTGTGTGCCGATCAGCCGCTGTCGATTCAGGTGCATCCGAGCAAAAGCGCGGCTGAAGAGGGTTTCGCGCGCGAAAACGCCGCGGGGATCCCGCTCAACGCGGCGGAACGCAACTATAAAGACGCCAACCATAAGCCGGAGCTGGTCTATGCGCTGACGCCCTTTCAGGCGATGAACGGCTTTCGCGAGCTGACGGAAATCGCCTCGCTGCTGCAGCCGGTCGCGGGCGCGCATCCGCAAATTGCCCACTTTTTGCAGCATCCCGACAGCGAAAACCTGGCCACGCTCTTTACGACTCTGCTCTCGCTGCAGGGCGAGCCGAAGTCGCTGGCGCTGGACGTGCTGAAAGCCGCGCTCAACGCGCGCGAAGGCCAGCCGTGGGAAACCATCAAGGCGATCGCGGTGGATTATCCCGACGACAGCGGGCTGTTCTCTCCGCTGTTGCTGAATGTGGTTACGCTGCAGCCGGGCGAAGCGATGTTTCTTTATGCAGAGACGCCGCACGCCTATCTTAACGGCGTGGCGCTGGAGGTAATGGCCAACTCCGACAACGTGCTGCGCGCCGGTCTGACGCCAAAATATATTGATATTCCCGAGCTGCTCGCCAACGTTAAGTTTCAGTCAAAACCAGCCTCACAGCTGCTTACGCAGCCGCAGCTGCAGGATCGCGCCCTGAACTTTCCCATCCCGGTGGATGATTTCGCCTTTGCTATCCACACGCTGGACAGCGAACCGCAAACCCTCTCTCAGGAGAGCGCGGCGATCCTGTTTTGTATCGAAGGTCAGGCGACGCTGACGCTGGGCCAGCAGCAGCTGGTGCTGCAGCCAGGGGAGTCCTGCTTTATTCCCGCCAGCGACGGCGCGCTGAAAGCCACAGGAAGCGGCCGTCTGGCGCGTGTTTTTAACGCATTGCGCTGATTCGGCTGACGAAACTGGCCCTAACTGCTATTATTTCAATCTATTAGCGAAAAACGCCTGCGGGCGTTTTTCTTCCCTCGCCGGACGTCGGAGAGCGGCGTAAGCGGATACAAGGATAAGGACGACTCAGCAATGAAAAAGACCAACGTTGCCGTAGGTGTGATTATCGCCCTGGGCGTAATCTGGACCGGCGCGGCATGGTTTACCGGTAAGCAGCTGGAAAGCCATATGGATGAACTGGTGCAGAACGCCAATACGCAGCTTAACGCTTATGCGCCCAACAGCCGACTCAAGCTCAGCTATCAGGATTATCAGCGCGGCGTTTTCAGCAGCAAAGCGAAGCTGGTGTTGCAGGCCAGTTCGCAGACTGAAGATAACGCCTTCCTGAAACCGGGCCAGAGCATCGTCTTTAACGAAACCATCGATCACGGTCCCTTCCCGTTCGCGCAGCTGCGTCGCTTTACGCTGATCCCGAGCATGGCGTCGGTGCATACCGAGCTGGAAAATACCGATGCGCTGAAAAACCTTTTCGCCCTGACCGACAATAAATCGCCAGCCAATGCGGACACCCGCATCGGCTACAGCGGCGCGACCGATACCGCGCTGCACTTTTTGCCGGTTAATTACCAGAACGCCCAGACTGGCCAGCGCGTGGCGACCAACGGCGGCACGCTGAACGTCAGCGCAGACAGCAAAGGCGATAAAGTCTCTCTGGACAGCGATATCGACAGCATCGCCATTACCAGTAAAAACGAGATGGGTCTGCCGGTGCTCTTCACCGCCAACGGCGTCCGCGTAAGCGGCAATACCCATCTGACGCCGGAAGGCGTGCGCATCGGCGATCAGAAAGTCGAGCTGGATAAATTTAATGCCAGCGCGAACGGCAAAGATGTGCTGACGCTGCAAAAACTCAACGGCACTTCATCGTTCGATAACAAAGCGGGCAAAATCAGCGGTAACATCGATTATCAGGTCGATAACGTACACCTGCAGAGCAATGATTTCGGCGCAGCGAAGCTGAGCATGAAGCTGGCGCAGTTTGATGCCCAGGCGGTGAAAACCTTTTCCGATAACTACCATGCCCAGATGCAGGATCTGCTGAATCAGCCCGGCCTTGCCAGCGATCCGATTCGCTATCAGGCAGGCGTTAACACCATTCTGATGAACAATCTGCCGACACTGCTGAAAGGCGCGCCGATGGTGAGCATCGCGCCGCTGAGCTGGAAAAATGATAAAGGTGAAAGCACCTTTAACCTGACCGCCAACTTTAACGATCCCGCTACCGTCACCGGCCAGCCGCAAAGCCTGGCAGGCATGGTGGATCGCGTGCTGAAGGGGTTAACCGCCAAACTGGTTATCAATATGCCGATGGCGACAGAAGTGATGCGCAACGTCGGCCTGGCCGAAGGTTACCCTGGCGACGACGCGCAGAAGCTGGCGGATCAGCAGGTGAAAGGCCTGGCGGCGATGGGTCAGATGTTCCGTCTGACCCAGCAGCAGGACAACAATATCGTTACCAGCCTGCAGTACAACGGCGGCCAGGTAAATATGAACGGCGATACGATGACGCTGGAGCAGTTTATGTCGCGCTATATGCTCGGCCTGCCAACCAGTGAAGGCATGCCGCAGTAAGCGGCAGCCTGACAAAAGCGACCTGCGGGTCGCTTTTTTTATCTCCTTTCGCTGGTAATAAGGCTCGGCGTCAGGATCATATGCTGACTGGCCGTCTCCGGCGCGCTGAGACGCAGCAGAATACGCGCCGCCGCAGCCCGTCCCATCTCACGCGCCGGGCTGCAGATAAAGGTCAGCGGCGGATCGCTCAGGTTCGCCTGCGGCTCATCGCTAAATCCAACCAGCGCCATCTGCTGCGCGTAATAGCTGTCAACCGCGCCCTTGCCCAGCGTACGGCCGCTGCGCAGCAGGGCAAAGTAACTGCCCAGCGCGGTTGCGCCATTAGCGGCGATAATGGCCGTCAGGCGCGGATAGCGCTGCAGGAGTTGCGTGGTCGCCTCAGCCGCCGCATTCTGGCTCTCTTCGCATTCGATAATCCATTCCGGCTTAAAGGGTAAACCGTACTGCAGCAATGTGGCGCAGTAGCCGCCGATGCGCTCGGCGCGCGTCAGCGACGCGCCGCTGCCGCCCAGCCAGGCGATATGCTGATGCCCCTGGCGGATCAGATACTCCGTCGCCATGCGAGCGCCCAGCGCATTGTCAGGCCGCAGGCTGTCCGTCCCCTCCAGATAGCTGGCGCGCGACGCGCAGATTAACGGCAGCTCCAGCTCTGCGGCACGCGCCGCCAGCGCCGCGCCATTGCCCGCATCGCCGCCCAGCACTACTCCATCCACCCCCTGCGCCACCAGCGCATCAAAGCAGCGCGTCAGATACTTTCCCTGCGCGCCGCTCTGGGCCAGCACCAGCATCTTATCCTGCGTCTCCAGCGCCTCGCTGAGGCCCGCGGTCATTTCAGCGTAAAACCGCTGACTGAGATCCCGCACGATCAAACCGATCACGCCGCTGGCGCCGCCGCGCAGCGAGGCCGCCGAACGGTTGCGCACGTAGCCTGACTGTTCGATCGCCTGATTAACCCGCGCCACCGTGGCGGGAGAGATGCGCCCCTTGCCGGAGAGCACCAGAGAAACGGTGGTAACGGAGACGCCAGCCGCTTCAGCGACGTCGTTAATGGTGACTTTTTGCTGCGTCATGATGCTCGCCTGCGAAACACTATCTAATCGCCTTATCATATAGGTAAAACGTTAAACCTGACGAATAAAGTTAGCTGACACTGCCACGCTCACATTGTGACGGCCCGCTCATAAAGGGTTGGTAAAACGTTTTATCATCATTTTACCTTAATACCCGTCCGCTTTCTTTCCAGGAGAAAATATGTCTGCTCCGCTTCCTCGCCTGTCGCTCTGGGAGTTTTTTCAGAGCCTGGGCAAAACCTTTATGCTGCCTGTCGCCCTGCTCTCCTTTTGCGGCATTCTGCTCGGCATCGGCAGCTCCCTCAGCAGCCGCGACGTGCTGACGTTAATCCCGCTGCTGGACCAGCCGCTGCTGCAGCATCTGTTTGTCTGGATGGCGACAACCGGCGCATTCGCCTTTCGCTTTCTGCCGGTGATGTTCGCTATTGCCATCCCGCTCGGCATGGTACGTGAAAATAAAGGCGTCGCCGCCTTTGCCGGTTTTGTTGGCTATACGGTGATGAACCTCAGCACCAACTTCTGGCTCACGATTAAAGGCATTTTGCCCACCAGCGATGCCGCGCTGCTGAAAGCGAACAATATCCAGTCAGTTCTCGGCATTCAGGCGATCGATACCGGCATTCTTGGCGCGGTAATTGTCGGCGTCGTGGTGTTCTGGCTGCACGAGCGCTTCCATAACGTGCGGCTGCCGGACGCGCTGGCATTTTTCGGCGGCACGCGGTTCGTGCCCATCATCACACTGCTGGTGACGGGGCTGCTTGGCCTTGTGGTGCCGCTGATCTGGCCTTTTTTCGCGCGCGGCATTGCCGGACTTGGCTGGATGATTAACGGTGCGGGTGACTTTGGCCCGATGCTGTTCGGCACCGGCGAGCGCCTGCTGCTGCCGTTTGGTTTGCAGCATATTCTGGTGGCGATTATTCGCTTTACCGATGCGGGCGGCACAATGGAGGTGTGCGGCAAGAGCGTCAGCGGCGCGCTGACAATTTTCCAGGCGCAGCTCGCCTGCCCGGAAGTGCATGGCTTCTCGGAAAGCGCCACCCGCTTTCTCTCGCAGGGAAAAATGCCCGCGTTTCTTGGTGGCCTGCCCGGCGCGGCGTTAGCCATTTATCACTGCGCGAGGCCAGAGAATCGTCACAAGATCAAAGGACTGTTGATTTCGGGCGTGGTGGCCTGCGTGGTTGGCGGCACGACCGAACCGATCGAATTTCTGTTTCTGTTTGTCGCCCCGGCGCTCTACCTGCTGCACGCCCTGCTGACCGGGCTCGGCTTTACGCTTATGGCGGTGCTGGGCGTCACCATCGGCAACACGGACGGCAATATTATTGATTTTGTTGTGTTCGGCATCCTTCATGGCCTTGCAACGAAGTGGTACTGGGTGCCGGTCGCCGCCGCGATCTGGTTTGCAGGTTATTACCTGCTGTTTCGCTTCGCCATTATCCGCTTCAATATCGCCACGCCGGGACGTGAAAGAGAGAGCGGCCTGGAGCAGCAGGTCAGCCGCGCGGGCATTGGTAAATCTGGCTACAACGCGCCAGCCATCCTCGACGCGCTGGGCGGCGTGGAGAACATTACCTCGCTGGATAACTGCCTGACCCGTCTGCGTCTGCGCATCGTCGATATGGCGAAGGTCAATGATGCCGCGCTGAAGGCCAACGGCGCCATCGGCGTGGTGCATCTCAGTCCTGTTACGCTACAGGTGGTTATCGGGCCGCAGGTGCAGTCCGTTAAGGAAGAGCTGGCGCAGCTGATGAATGTGACGGTGTAACGAATATGAGTGAATCTTTTGATTTTGACGAAGTTATCGACCGGCGCGGTAGCTACTGCACGCAGTGGGATTTTGTCGCGGACCGCTTCGGCGAGCCGGATCTGCTGCCCTTTACCATCTCGGATATGGATTTTGCCGTTGCGCCCGCTATTCGCGCGGCGCTGCAGCAGCGGCTCGATCACGGCGTCTTCGGCTACAGCCGCTGGCAGCATACAGACTTTCTGTCGGCGGTTTGCCACTGGATGCAGACGCGTTTCCACACGACGCCAGATGAGCGATCAGTGGTATACGGCCCTTCGGTGATTTATATGGTGGCGCAAGCGATGCGCCGCTGGACGGTGCCGGGCGACGAAGTACTTATCCACACCCCTGCCTATGATGCTTTTTATACTTTGTTGACTCAGAGTCAACGGCAGATTCTTGCCCAGCCGCTGCTGCGTGATGCGCAAGGCTGGCGCTGTGATATGCAGGCGCTGGAGAGGCAGCTCGCCCGCCCAGGATGCAAGCTGATGCTGCTGTGTAGTCCGCATAATCCCACCGGCAAAGTCTGGACGCGGGAGGAGCTGACGCAGATGGCCGCGCTGTGCGAACGTTATCAGGTACGCGTCATCAGCGATGAAATCCATATGGATATGGTGTGGGGCGACCTTGTGCATTTGCCCTGGAGCGAAGTTGCGCGCAGCGACTGGGCGCTTTTTACCTCCGCATCGAAAAGTTTCAATATCCCTGCGCTGACAGGCGCATGGGGGATCATTAGCGATCAACAGGATCGAGAGGCTTTTATGCAGCAGATAAAAGCAGATGGCCTCTCCTCACCTGCGGTACTTGCCGTGGTGGCGCATATCGCCGCCTATCGCGAAGGCGCGCCCTGGCTCGACGCGCTGCGCGCCTGTTTGCAGGCGAATCTGCAGCACGTGGCCCAGCGGCTTAATGCAGCCTTTCCTGTGCTCAACTGGCAGCCGCCGCAGGCGACTTACCTGGCGTGGCTCGATCTTAATCCGCTTGGGGTCGACGAGGCGGCGCTGCAGCAGCAGCTTATTCAGCAACAGAAAGTGGCGATGATGCCCGGCTCGACCTATGGAGAAGCAAGCCGGGGCTTTTTGCGCCTGAACGCTGGCTGTCCGCGCAGCAAGCTGGACGAGGGTCTCAGCCGCCTGATTGCGGCGCTACAGGCGCTCGGCGCATAAAACCGGGCGGCTTCTTAGCCGCCCTTTCGCTTAATATCGCAGCAGACGCGGTGCAGGTTGCGCAAATGACTCGCTATGTTGCGCAAGATGTTTCTATAATGGTCTGCACTTTTATCCCTGTCAGAGAGTGCAGCATGTTCGATCCCAGCCTTCCCGTTACCGATATCCATCGCCATCTTGACGGCAATATCCGCGCGCAGACCATTCTGGATTTAGGCCGCCAGTTTAACCTTGCCCTGCCCGCCACCACGCTGGAATCGCTGCGTCCGCACGTTCAGGTGGTTGAAAATCAGCCCGATCTGGTGAGCTTTCTTAATAAGCTCGACTGGGGCGTGAAGGTGCTGGGCGATCTTGATGCCTGCCGCCGCGTGGCGCTGGAGAATGTTGAAGATGCGGCGCGCGCCGGCATTCACTACGCCGAACTGCGTTTTTCGCCGGGCTATATGGCGATGAACCATAACCTGCCGGTGGCGGGCGTGGTAGAAGCGGTAATCGACGGGATCAAGGCGGGATGTCAGAAATATAACGTCGATGTGCGCCTGATTGGCATTATGAGCCGCACCTTCGGTGACGAAGCCTGCCTGCGCGAGCTGGAAGGCTTACTGGCGCACCGCGATCATATCACCGCCGTCGATCTGGCGGGCGATGAGCTGGGCTTTCCCGGCAGCGAGTTCCTCAGCCACTTTACGCAGGCGCGCGACGCCGGTTTCCGCGTAACGGTGCATGCGGGTGAAGCGGCTGGCCCGGAAAGCATCTGGCAGGCGATCCGCGAGCTGGGCGCCGAGCGTATCGGCCATGGCGTAAAAGCAATTGAAGACCGCGCGCTGATGGATTTTCTTGCCGAGCATCGTATCGGCATTGAATCCTGCCTCACGTCCAATATCCAGACCAGCACCGTTTCGTCGCTGGCGCACCATCCGCTGAAACAGTTCCTGGAACACGGCATTCTGGCGACGCTGAACACCGACGATCCGGCGGTTCAGGGGATTGAGCTGGCGCATGAATATCAGCACGCCGCCCCAGCCGCCGGGCTGAGCGCCGCGCAGATCCGCCAGGCGCAGGAGAACGGCCTGACCATCGCCTTCCTGAGCGACGCGGAGAAAACCGCTATTCGCAATAAAGTGAAGGCGTAATAAAGGCCGCGGGATGCGGCCTCAGGCGGCTGATGAACGTAAAACGCGGGTGATAAGGACCGAAGAGCAAAGCGTCCCGCGCAAGGGAATGCGCGGGCCGAGCCGCCAGGGATGGCGCTTTTTGCGTCTTTGCAATCGGGCCTTGTCACCCGCGTCAGCACCCTGCTGACAGAGAGAGGCCCACGGCAGCCTTATGAATAAAAAGGTCGGCGCGTAGCCGACCTTTTTTGTTACTTCAGCGACAGCGTCTGTCGCTTCTCAGCCGACTGTAGCCCCAGCTCAATCAGCTCCATTACCTGGATCGCCTCTTCCGCCGTGACCGGGTTGTTGCCGCGTCCGCTAATGGCGTCGCGCACCGCCGCATAATAAGCAGGATAGTTGCCCGGCTGCGTCATCAGCGTCTCTTCTGTGACGCCGTCACCTTCCGCCAGCGTCAGCACGCCGTCGCGCATATCGTAGCCCCACTCTTCGCCCGGCGGGAAATCGCCCGCTTTCAGCCGATCTTCCTGCGGGTCCAGACCATATTTCACGTAGCTACCGCGCGTGCCGTGTACCACATAACGCGGCGACTCGGCAGCCACCAGCATACTGGCGTGCAGCACCACGCGGCGTTGCGGATAGGTAAGCGTGGCGTGAAAATAGTCGGTGGTCTGCGCGCCCGGACGCATCTCCGCCATATCGACATTAATGGCGACCGGCGCGCCAAACAGCTGCAGCGCCTGATCGAGCAGATGCGGTCCCAGATCGTACCAGATGCCGCTGCCAGCGCCTTTCATCTCGCGCCAGCGCTGACGCACTTCCGGACGGAAACGGTCGAAATGCGATTCAAAATAGCGCACCTCGCCCAGCGTGCCATCCTTCAACAGCTGCTTAAGGGTCAGGAAATCGCTGTCCCAGCGACGGTTATGGAAAACGGAAAGCAGCAGACCTTTGGCCTTCGCCAGCGCTTCCAGCTCACGCGCCTGTGACAACGTCACGGTAAAGGGCTTATCCACCACGACGTGCTTACCGGCATTCAGCGCGGCCTTAGCCAGCGGAAAGTGGGTATCGTTAGGCGTGGGGATAACGATCAGCTGCAGCGTAGGATCGTCCAGCAGCGCCTGCGGTTCAGCCACCACCTTCACCTGCGGCCAGTCGGCGTGCACTTTCGCTTCGTCGCTACTGGAGACAGCGGCCAGCTCGACGTCCGGCGTGCCCGCAATCAGCGGCGCGTGAAACGTCTTACTGGCAAAGCCGTACCCTATCAATCCAACACGAAGTTTGTCGCTCATTATCACTCCTCTTATTCGCATACCCGACTGATTTAAGACCATAGCGTCGGTTAGAACAAGCAGGATTCCCCCGAAAAATCAGGAGATAGCACTCTGCGCCATCGGCCAGGGGGTTTCAGCGAGCAAGGTATCCTGCGCATCCTGGTTGCGCCGACGAAAGTCGCTGGGGCTGACGCCGACGCGTTTGCGGAACACGCGCGAAAAATAGAGCTGGTCGTCGTAACCCACTTCCCGCCCGACGCTGGCGATAGGCTCCTGCGTGGTTTGCAGCAGCAACTTGGCGCGGATCACGCGCTGGTCTTCGCGCCAGCGCAGCAGATTAACGCCCATCTGCTCGCGGAACAGGTGCGCCAGGCGCGACGGCGAAAGGCAAACGTGGCGCGCTACCTCTTCGATTTTCACTTCGCTGGCCAGATGGTTGGTGACGTACTGGCAGGCTTCGATAATGCGCGGATCGCGCACCTGCTGATGACTGCGCGGATCCTCTTCCACCGCGCGCAGCAGCAGACGCTCCAGCAGGTTCATCGCCAGCTCTTCGGCGAAGCGGCGACCTGAATTATGGGTTTGCTCAATGCTGGCGAACAGGCGATCAAATTCGGCGCGCAGCGTCTCGTTGAGATGCAGCCGCCCTACGCCTTCGCGCGCGTCCTGCCACTGCAGCCAGTCGTTCCAGTAGGCGCGAGGACGAAAGTAGACCCAGCGGTGATGCCATTCGGGACTGTCCGGCGCACGCCCGTAGTAGTGCGGGGTTTTCGGCTGGAACAGCAGCATATCGCCCGGCAGACAGTCAAAGCCGTTCTCGCCGTCGAAAACGCGACCTTTGCCTTTAATGGTGAGGTTAAGAATAAAACCTTTCATACCGTGGGGACGGTCAATAAAGAAGTCGAGCGGGCCATCGGCCGCGATAGGCGTCAGCCCGGCGACCAGCCAGGCGTTAAAAGGATAACCGGGCAACAGAGGATTTTGCTGCGCCGCTGTGGATTCACGGTGGTACATAACGCCCTCACTCAGTCATGGTTAATCAGTGCGCGGCGCCAGGCGCCGCGTCTTTTTGCCGTCAGGCTTTATGCTTTTGTTTATAGCGGTCGAAAATCACCGCCGCTAACAGTATCAGACCACGCACCACATACTGTGAGAATGGCGAGATATTCAGTAAATTCATTGCATTTTCAACGGTGCCGAGGATCAACACGCCAGCCACTACATAAGAGATTTTGCCGATGCCGCCCTTCAGCGAGACGCCGCCCAGCACGCAGGCGGAGATCACCACAAGTTCATAGCCCAGCGAGGTCATCGGCTGGCCGCTGGTCATACGCGAGGCGAGAATAATGCCCGCCGCAGCCGACACTAGCCCGGAGAGAATAAAGATGATGATGCGGGTGCGCACCACCGGCACGCCCGCCAGACGCGCCGCCTCTTCATTGCCGCCGATCGCCAGCGTGTTGCGGCCAAAGGTGGTTTTGTTCAGCAGGAAGCCGAAAATCAGCATGGTCGCAATGGTGAGCCAGATAGGCGCAGGCACGCCGAGCCAGTTGGCGAAGCCAAGGGTAAAAAAGCGCTCATCCTCAATGCCGACCGCTTTACCGTCGGAGAAGATATAGGCCAGGCCGCGCACGATCTGCATGGTCGCCAGCGTGGTGATCAGCGCGTTGATTTTCAGGCGCGCAATCACAAAGCCGTTGATAAAGCCGGTGGCAACACCGATCAGCAGGCCGGCGAACACGCCGATCCACAGGCTTTCAGTCATATTGATCACCACCGCGGTGACCACGCCAGCGCAGGCGATTACCGACGCGACCGAGAGGTCAAAATCGCCGGAGGCGAGGCAAAACAGCATGCCGCACGCCACCATGCCCGACATCGACATCGCCAGACCCAGACCTTTCATATTGATAAAGGAGCCGAAGTTCGGCACGAATACGGCGCAGGCGACGAACAGCAGCGCGAACACCACCAGCATGCCGAAGTTATCCCAGATACGCCCAAAGCGCATGCCGCTGCGCTGCTGAACCGGCGGCGTACCTGAAGTTGTGGATGAAGACATAATATTTTCCTCTGTCAGGCCACAGCGGCCGCTTGGGTGGTTTTAGGCATCGCCAGGCTCAGCGTCTGCTGCTCCGTGGCGTCGTCATGCAGCAGTTCGCCAGCGATGGCGCCTTCGCGCATCACGACGATGCGGTCGGCAAGGCCCATGACTTCTGGCAGGTCGCTGGAGGCGAACAGCACCGCGATGCCTTTGCTCGCCAGCTGATAGATCAGGTTGTAGATCTCATGTTTCGCGCCGACGTCGATGCCGCGCGTCGGTTCATCCAGCAGGATCACCTTCATCTCTTCCGACAGCCAGCGGCCCAGAATCGCCTTTTGCTGGTTGCCGCCGGAAAGATTCATAATCAGCTGCCCGGCATGGGGCGTTTTAATATTGAGCGAGCGAATATGGCTGTCGGCGTTGCTCGCCTCCCACTGGTTTTTTATCAGGCAGCCGGCGGTCAGGTTGTGGCGCCGCGCGCTGATATTGATATTGTCGCGCACCGAGTGCACCGGAATAATCCCTTCCGCTTTACGATCTTCCGGGCAGAGCATAATGCCGGCGCGAATCGCGTCGATAGGCTCGCGCAGCTTCACCACTTCGCCGTCCAGCAGGATGCGTCCGCCGCGCAGTCGGGTCGCGCCGAACACCCCTTTCATCAGCTCGCTGCGTCCGGCGCCCACCAGCCCAAACAGGCCGACGATTTCACCGGCGCGCACCTCGAGTGAAATGGGTTCGCGTACCCCCTTCGCCTCCACCTTCTCTAGCACCAGGCGCACCGGCCCGTGTGGACGCGGCGTATAGCCATAAATATCGCCGAGGTTGCGTCCCACCATCGCCTGCACCAGATCGTCATGATGGGTATTGGGCATATCGGTAAAGGTGCGAACGTAGCGGCCATCTTTAAACACGGTAATGGCGTCGCTCAGCGCGAAAATCTCCTCCATGCGGTGCGACACGTAGAGCACCACGCGCCCTTCCGCGCGCAGCTGGCGGATAACGCGGAACAGGTTGTCGATCTCGCGCGCTGAGAGCGAGCTGGTCGGCTCGTCAAAGGCGATAATGCGCGCGTTGCGCGCCAGCGCCTTGGCGATCTCCACCATCTGCCACTGGCCGAGCGAGAGATATTTCAGCGGCATATCGGGATCGATATCCATGCCGAGGTTTTTCAGCTGCAGGCCCGCTTCGTAGCGCAGCAGCTTGCGGTTTACCAGGCCGCGCTTGTGCGGGATCTGGCCGAGATAGATGTTCTCCGCCACGCTCATTTCCGGCACCAGATGCAGCTCCTGGTAGATGATGGCGACGCCCGCATCCAGCGCGTCGCTGGTATGCTGAAAACTGACCGGCTCGCCTTTAATGCGGATTTCGCCGCCGCTGGGCTGATAGCTGCCGCTGAGAATTTTCAGCAGCGTGGATTTGCCCGCGCCGTTCTCGCCCATCAGGGCGTGCACTTCGCCGCCGCGACATTCGAACGAGATATCCTGCAGCGCTTTAACGCCGGGAAAAGTCTTGCTGATGCCATGAAACGACAGAAAGGTTGGCTCGCTATTCATGGTAACTCCTCTGGGTTTACCGTTAAGGTGCCGCCGCAGGCGCGGCGACACGGTACGCGGGTTTACATCAACCCTTTCTTCGCCAGTTCGGTTTTAAAGTTGTCGCGGGTAATCAGCACTACGTCGGTGACTTCGGTGAATTTCGGCGGCTCAGCACCTTTGCTCACCCATTCGTAGAGCATCTGGCTGCTCTTGTAGCCATGCACGTCCGGGCTGGGCAGCAGCGAGCCGTAGAAGCCGGTCGCTTTGTCTTTCGACAGTTCGCTTATCGCATCGACGCCGTTGATGCCGATACCGATCACGTCGGCCGCCTTAAAGCCCTGGCCTTCGGTGGCGCGCACGCCGCCCAGTACGGTGTTGTCGTTCATGCCGACGATAAGCCAGTGTTTCACTTCCGGATGCTGCACCAGCAGCGAGTTGCCTGCGTCAAACGCGCCGGGAATATCGTTGGATTTGGTAGGAACCTGATAGATCTGCGCCGCCGGGAATCCGGCTGCTTTCAGCGCCTCCATCGAACCGCCGGTGCGGCGGCGCGCGGTGTCCAGCTCGTTGGCGGTAATCGCCATCACGCCGGTCTCTTTGGCGTTCCAGCCGCGCTTCTGCATCTCTTTATACAGCTCTTGTCCCTGACGCTCGCCGATTTTGGTCGCGGCCATCATCACCAGCGGCACGCTGTCCATCGGTTTGCCTTTGGCGTTAACGAACTGATCGTCGACGGCGATCACCTTCAGATCGTAACCGCGCGCCTTGGCGACGATAGCGGAACCGAGCTTGGGATCGGGGGTGCAGATCACGAAGCCTTTCGCGCCGCTGGCGGCGAGGCTGTCGATGGCGTTAAGGGTTTTCTCGCCGTCGGGAATGGCGATTTTAATCACTTCAAAGCCTAAATCCTTCCCGGCTTTGTCCGCGAATTTCCATTCGGTCTGGAACCAGGGTTCTTCAGGCTGCTTGACCAGAAATCCCAGCTTCATGGTCTCGGCGATAGCGGAATGTGACATAACCGCTGCCAGGCCGATGGCCGCGAACGCTTTAGTGAATTTATGCATGATGCTCTCCGGCGCTAGGGTATTTTTCACTGCTGTTAACGAATCGGTGTAAACGCTACCAGTCAATTTTCTTTTTTGGGTACGGATGAAAATCAGCGCGTTAGGCGGACGATTGAGTAAAGCCTGCACAAACGCAGGGCTAGTTGTAGCGGGAAAGCCGATGAAAAATGTAGAGCGGTATCACACCCTGAAATCACGACAAAATTTTCCATATATTCAGCAATTTTAACCGAGAGGTAACTTTTGTCGGCGATCACAAAATCGCTGCTCATGGCAGAAAAGTGCATATTCTCAGCGATCGGTGAATAACGTTTCCTGCGCCGCCGCCACAGGATGTAGAGACGATTATTCATAACAGGAGATTTCCGATGCGTGCTGGAGCCATCACTCTGGGTCTCGATTTTGGCAGTGATTCGGTACGTGCGCTGGCGGTGGACTGCGACAGCGGCAGCGAGCTGAAAACCGCCGTAGTGAACTATTCGCGCTGGCAACGGGGCATGTACAGCGATCCTCATGCCAACCGCTTTCGTCACCATCCGCTGGACTATATAGAGGCGATGGAGCAGGCGCTGCTGGGCGTGCTTGAGGCGCTGACGCCGGCTCAACGTGACAGCGTCACGGGAATTGGCGTCGATACCACCGGCTCGACGCCTGCCCCCATTGACCGCGACGGCAACGTGCTGGCGCTGCGTCCCGACTTTTCTGATAACCCCAACGCGATGTTTGTGCTGTGGAAAGATCACACCGCTATCGAAGAAGCGGAAGCGATTAATCAGCTGTGCCGCAGCGGACGCTTTACCGACTACAGCCGCTATATCGGCGGCATCTACTCCTCTGAATGGTTCTGGGCAAAAATCCTGCACGTTTCGCGCGCCGACGCCGCCGTTCGCGACGCCGCCGTCTCCTGGGTTGAGCTGTGCGACTGGGTGCCGGCGCTGCTGAGCGGCACTACCGCGCCCGCCACTCTGCGCCGCAGCCGCTGCGCCGCCGGTCATAAGGCGCTGTGGCATCCCGACTGGCAGGGCCTGCCCGATCCCGACTTCCTGAATGCGCTCGACCCGCTGCTGACGCAGCAGCTCGACTCGCCGCTGTTCAGCGACACCTGGACCGCCGATATCCCGGTCGGTACGCTCAGCGCCGAATGGGCGCAGCGGCTCGGCCTGCAGCAGAGCGTGACTATTGCTGGCGGCGCGTTCGACTGCCATATGGGCGCGGTCGGCGCTGGCGCACAGCCCTATACGCTGGTGAAAGTGATCGGCACTTCAACCTGCGACATCCTGATCGCTGACGCGCAGCGAGTTGGCGATCGTGCCATTAAAGGCATCTGCGGTCAGGTAGACGGCAGCGTCATGCCGGGCGCTATCGGCTGTGAAGCGGGTCAGTCGGCGTTCGGCGATATTTACGCCTGGTTCAGCCGCCTGCTCGGCTGGCCGCTGCAGCAGGCGGCGGCGCAACATCCTGAACTTCAGCCGCAGCTGGCTGAGCTGCAGCGCAACCTGATCCGCCAGCTGACCGAGGCCTGGGCCGCCGATCCGCAGCTGGATCATCTGCCGGTGGTGCTCGACTGGTTCAACGGCAGACGTACCCCCAACGCCAACCAGCGCCTGAAAGGGGTTATCACCGACCTTAACCTCGGCACCGACGCGCCCGCCCTGTTCGGCGGCCTGATCGCCGCGACCGCCTTCGGCGCGCGCGCCATAATGGAGTGCTTTGAACAGCAGCAGATCCCGGTAGAGAACATCCTGACGCTGGGCGGCATCGCGCGCAAATCACCTGCCATCATGCAGGCGTGCTGCGACGTAATGAACCGCCCGCTGGATATCATCGCCTCGGATGAGTGCTGCGCGCTGGGCGCGGCGATTTTCGCCGCGGTCGCCGCAGGCGTTTACGCCACGGTACCCGAGGCGCAGAAAGCGATGGCCAGTCCGGTCGCCGTCACGCTACAGCCCGACGCCGCGCGAGTTGCGCGCTATCAGCAGCTTTATGAACGTTATCAACTCTGGTGCGCGGCGGCTGAGCCGCAGTATGCGTCGCGCCCCGCCAACGCTAATTAAGGAGTGGTTTTATGGATCAGTACAACGCGCACAGCGTATGGTTTGTGATCGGCACGCAGCATCTTTACGGCCCGGAAACCCTGCGTCAGGTCGAAGCGCACGCGCGCCAGGTGGTGGAAGGACTGAACGCCTCCTCCGCCTTGCCGTTAAAGCTTATCGTCAAGCCGCTGGTGAAGTCGCCGGATGAGGCGCTGGCACTCTGCCGCAATGCCAGCCACGACGACAGCTGCGTCGGTATCATCACCTGGCTGCACACCTTCTCGCCCGCCAAAATGTGGATCGGCGGGCTGAGCGTGCTGAACAAGCCGCTGCTGCAGTTCCATACCCAGTTCAACGCGGAGATCCCGTGGGACAGCATGGATATGGACTTTATGAACCTGAACCAGACCGCACACGGCGGCCGCGAATTCGGCTTTATCGGCGCGCGCATGGGCCTGCAGCACAGCGTGGTGACCGGCCACTGGCAGGACCCGGCCAGCCAGCAGCGTATCGGTAACTGGATGCGCGCCGCATTCGCGAAGCAGAGCAGCCAGCAGCTGAAAGTGGCGCGCTTCGGCGACAATATGCGTGAAGTGGCAGTTACCGAAGGGGATAAAGTAGCCGCGCAGATCCAGTTCGGCTATGCGGTCAACGGCTGGGGCGTCGGCGATCTGGTCGAGGTGATCAATCAGGTCAGCGACGGCGAGGTCAACGCCCTGATCGATGAGTATGAAAGCCTCTATCGCTTCAGCGACGTGGCGGCCAGCGGCGGCGAAAAGCGCCAGAACGTGCTGGACGCGGCGCGGATCGAGATCGGCATCAAGCGCTTCCTTGACGACGAGGGTTGCAAAGCCTTTACCACCAACTTCCAGACGCTGCACGGCATGACGCAGCTTCCCGGCCTGGCGGTACAGCGTCTGATGGGCCAGGGCTACGGCTTCGCCGGCGAAGGCGACTGGAAAACCGCCGCGCTGCTGCGCATTTTCAAAGTTCTTGCGGGCGACCGTCCCGGCGGCACCTCGTTTATGGAGGATTACACCTATCACTTCTCGCCCGGCAATGACCTGGTGTTAGGCTCGCATATGCTGGAAGTGTGCCCCTCTATCGCTAAAGAAGAGAAGCCGCTGATCGACGTACAGTTCCTCGGCATCGGCGGCAAAGCCGATCCGGCGCGCCTGATCTTCTCCACGCCAGCCGGACGCGCGGTTAACGCCAGCGTCATCGATATGGGCGACCGTTTCCGCCTGCTGGTAAACGTGGTGGATGCGATTGAGCAGCCGAAACCGCTGCCGAAGCTGCCGGTGGCGCGTGCGCTGTGGCGCGCCCAGCCGTCGCTGGCTACCGCATCGGAAGCCTGGATTCTGGCGGGCGGCGCGCACCATACGGTGTTCAGTCAGGCGCTGACGCTGGATGATATGTACCTCTACGGCGAGATGAACGATATCGAAGTGCTGGTGATTGACGAGCATACGCGGCTGCCGGCGTTTAAAGACGCGCTGCGCTGGAATGAAGTTTATTACCGTTCAAAACGTTAAGTTGTTATTAGAAAAAATCAGCGCCGACTTTAAAAGTCGGCGCTGTTGTTTACGAAAGACCGAACTGCCCATCTCCCTCCTTGATTAACCTCTGTGCGGTTTGTTTAAAACAGCAATGCAATAGCCAATGCGTGCAAGGGTTCTGCCCCAAGAGCAACGCGTCCGAGCCAGGGACAAAAACGGCGGGAGCGTTTTTGAACAACGTATAGCGCTGGCCCGCTTCAGTACGTTCTCACCGCCACAAAAAAAGCCGCCCGCAGGCGGCTTAATTAACAACAAACCCTCAGGTCGCTATTCGCTTCACCGGCGCATTTTTCTGCCGGTCCCACATCACCGTCAGCAGACGCTGCAGCGCGATAAAGGCGAACAGTAAAATCCCAATGGCGATCTTGGTCCACCAGGAACTCAGCGTGCCGTCAAAGTTAATCCAGGTCTGGATCAGACCCTGAATCAACACCCCGAACAGCGTGCCGAGCACCGTACCGACGCCGCCGGAAAGCAGCGTGCCGCCAATCACCACTGAGGCGATAGCGTCCAGCTCGACGCCCAGTCCCGCCAGCGCATAGCCCGCCGAGGTATAAATGGAAAAAACGATACCCGCTAGCGTCGCCAGCGTTGTCGACAGTATATAAATGCGGATGGTGGTGGCGCGCGTGGAGATCCCCATCAGCTGCGCTGAGGTCACGTTGCCACCTATGGCGTAGACCTGATTGCCGAACCGCGTACGGTGGGCAAGCAAAATCCCGCCCGCCACCACCAGCAGCATAATCAGCGCCAGCAAACTCAGGCGACCGCCGCCCGGCACTTTCCACGCCAGGCTGGAAAGCGTGGCATAGAGCGGATGATCGATAGGAATCGAGTTCTCCGATACCAGATAGCTGCAGCCGCGCAGGAAAAACATGCCCGCAAGCGTAATAATAAAGGCCGGGATCTTCAGCGCGTCGATCAGCCAGCCCATCACCGCGCCGAACAGCGCGCCCGCCGCCAGAATAATGGCGAACGCCAGCAGCGGATGGATATGCAGATCGCCAATGGCGCGCGCCAGAAACACGCCGGTGAAAGCGATCACCGCGCCCACCGACAGATCGATGCCGCCAGAGAGGATCACAAAAGTCATGCCGACGGCGATAATGCCGAGAAAAGCGTTATCAGTCAGAATATTGCAGATTACGCGCGTTGAGGCGAAGCCGGGAAACTGGCTCAGACAGAAAAGATAGCCAGCGACAAACACCAGCAGCGTAATCATCAGAGGAAGATGACGTTTAATCATTGGGAGCCTCTCCGTTTCAGCATCGCCAGAAAGCGCGGCGACTGCAGCAGCAGTACGCACATGACGACCACCGCTTTCACCACCTGATTAAGCTCCGGCGGGAAACCCGACAGCAAAATGCCGGTATTCATCGCCTGAATAATCAGCGCGCCGATCAGCGACAGCACCAGGTTAAAACGGCCGCCCATCAGCGACGCGCCGCCAATTACCACCGCAAGGATCGCGTCCAGCTCCAGCCATAAACCGGCGTTATTGGCGTCTGCGCCGCGAATATCGGCGGTCACGATCAGGCCAGCTATCGCTGCGCAGAGTCCGCTAATTACATAGGTAGACATCACCACCAGCCAGCCGTTTACGCCCGCATTGCGCGCCGCGCGCAGGTTAATCCCTACCGCCTCGATAAACAGCCCGAGCGCGGTCTTGCGCGTCAGCAGCCAGACCAGTAGCGCCGCCGCCAGCGTAATCCATACCGGCACCGGCAGCAGCCACAATGAACCGCTGCCCAGCCATCCCAGCGTTGCGCTGTCAAAGGTGACGATCTGCCCCTGGGTAATCAGCTGCGCGATGCCGCGCCCCGCCACCATCAGAATCAGCGTGGCGACAAAGGGCTGAATGCGCAGCAGCGCCACCAGCACGCCGTTCCATAACCCGCACAGCAGACCTGCGCCCAGCGTGGAAAAAATCACCGTTGTCAGGCTGTGACCCGCAACGGTTAAGGTCGCGGCGGTCGCGCCCGCAATCGCCATCACCGCGCCCACGGAGAGATCGATGCCGCCGGTGGCGATCACCAGCGTCATGCCGATCGCCAGTAGCGCGACCGGCGCGGCGCGGTTAAGGATATCAATGGGGCTGCCGAACAGGCGGCCATCCTGCAGATGCACAGCGAAAAAGTTATTCGCTACCAGGCTATCCACCAGCAGCACCAGAATCAGCGCGGCGACCTGCGGCAGCCCCGGCGGCAGACGGAATTTACGGCGTTCTGGCTTTGTCATATGGGATTCAAGCATGTTGTGCCCCTCCATCCGCGATAGCATTAACAATCGACGCCACCGACAGTTGCTCAAGCGGGATCTCCGCCACCTGTTTCAGGTCGCGCATAATCACCACGCGATCGGCATAACCCACCAGCTCCTCCAGCTCAGAGGAGATCACCAGCAGCGCCAGACCATCGGCGCAGAGGGATTCGATCAGGCGAATAATCTCGGCGTGCGCGCCAACGTCGATGCCTCGCGTCGGCTCGTCAAGGATCAGAAACTGCGGTCTGGTCACCAGCCAGCGCGACAGCAGCACCTTCTGCTGGTTGCC
>NZ_DJDN01000025.1:40757-41328 GCF_002431095.1 Pantoea sp. UBA5923
CTTCTGCTGGTTGCCGCCGGAAAGCAGCTCTACGGCCTGCTCGGCGTGCGGCGTGCGAATGCCGAGGCTCTTAATAAAACGCTCCGCAATCGCCTGCTGCTTGCGCCGCTTAATCGGCCGCAGCCAGCCGCGCTGCGCCTGCAGCGCGAGAATAATGTTTTCACGCACCGAGGCGGCGCCGATAATGCCGTCGGTCTTGCGATCTTCCGGACAAAAACCGATGCCGAGACGCGACGCTTTCGCCGGGGAGCGAATGGTCTGCTGCTTGCCCTTAATGGTCGCCGTACCGCGATCGGGACGGCGAATGCCGAACAGCACCTCGGCGGTTTCGGTGCGGCCGGAACCGAGCAGGCCAGCCAGACCGACCACTTCTCCAGGCCGCACCTCAAGGTCGAAAGGTTCAATGGTGCCCTTCTTGCCGTAGTCGCGAAACGACGCCACCGGCTGGTTGCTGCGCAGCGTGCTGCCCTGACGCTGCAGCGCGGTTTCCAGCAGTTCGCGCCCCAGCATCAGCTTGATCAGCTCAATCTGCGGCAGCGTCGCGGTATCGCGCGTGGCGATAAACTGGCCG
>NZ_DJDN01000003.1:0-201 GCF_002431095.1 Pantoea sp. UBA5923
CATGCTGCTGCGCGACAATATCTTCGGCAGCATCGAAGACGATGCGCAGCGTCGCGACCTGACGATCAACAGCCTCTATTACAACGTCGCCGATTTTACGGTGCGCGACTACGTAGGCGGCCTGCAGGATCTGCAGCAGGGCATTATTCGCCTGATTGGCGATCCAGAGACGCGCTACCGCGAAGATCCGGTGCGTATGCT
>NZ_DJDN01000003.1:303-1833 GCF_002431095.1 Pantoea sp. UBA5923
CGAAGATCCGGTGCGTATGCTGCGCGTGGTGCGCTTCGCCGCCAAACTGGATATGTCGATTGCGGCGGAAACCGCCGAGCCGATCCCGCGTCTCGCCACGCTGCTGCGCGATATTCCGCCGGCGCGTCTGTTCGAAGAGTCGCTGAAGCTGCTGCAGGCGGGCTACGGCTACAGCACCTATGTCAAGCTGCGTGAATTCCAGCTGTTCCAGCCGCTGTTCCCGACCATTACGCGTAACTTCACCGACGAAGGTGACAGTTATATGGAGCGTATGGTGGCGCAGGTGCTGAAAAACACCGACAACCGCATCCATAACGATATGCGCGTCAATCCCGCCTTCCTGTTTGCGGCGATGTTCTGGTATCCGCAGCTCGAAGCCGCGCAGCGCATCGCTCAGGAGAGCGGCCTGACCTATTTCGACGCCTTTGCGATGGCGATGAACGATACGCTGGATGAAGCCTGCCGCGCGCTGGCGATCCCGAAACGCATTACAACGCTGATCCGGGATATCTGGCAGCTGCAGCTGCGCATGTCGCGCCGCCATGGCAAACGCGCCTGGAAGCTGATGGAGCATCCGAAGTTCCGCGCCGCCTACGATCTGCTGGCTCTGCGCGCCGAGGTCGAGAACAACCCGGAACTGATCCGCCTGAGCCACTGGTGGGGCGAGTTCCAGGCTGCCGCGCCGACGCAGCAGAAAACCATGCTCAATACGCTGGGCGACGATCCGGCGCCGCGCCGCAAAACGCGTCGTCCGCGCCGTCGTCCCACTGCACCGCGCCGCGACAGTCAGAACGCCTCGTGACCCGCGTCTACCTGGCGCTCGGCAGCAATCTTGCCGATCCCCTGCATCAGGTCGACGCGGCGCTGCGCGCGCTGGACGCGCTGCCCGATACCACGCGCGTTGCCACCTCTTCTCTCTACCGCACGCCGCCTTACGGTCCGCCGGATCAGCCGGATTACCTGAACGCGGCGGTTGCGCTGGAGACCGCTCTCGCGCCGGAAGCCCTGCTGGATCATACCCAGCGTATCGAGCTTGAACACGGCCGCGTGCGCAAAGCGGAACGCTGGGGGCCGCGCACCCTTGATATCGATATTCTGCTCTTCGGCCAGCAGCGCCTGCATACGCCGCGTCTGATCGTGCCGCACTATGATATGCACAACCGCGCCTTTATGCTGGTGCCGCTGCTGGAGATTGCGCCCGACGCGGCGCTGCCGGACGGACGCCCGCTGCGCGACCTGCTAGCCGGGCTCGACACCAGCGCCATTCGCTTCTGGCATGGCTGACCGCCGCACAGATTGATCGCGGGAGATTCCGCTCTCCCCCGCTATCCAGTACACTGCGCCCATCTGAAATACCTGAGTTGAGAGCGCAATGAAACCCACCACTATTTCTCATCTGCGTCAGTGGAAAGCGAGCGGACGTAAGTTCGCCACCCTGACCGCCTACGATTTCAGCTTTGCCCGTCTGTTCGCCGATGAGGGCATTCAGGTGATGCTGATCGGCGATTCGCTCGGCATGACCGTTCAGGG
>NZ_DJDN01000003.1:1998-3349 GCF_002431095.1 Pantoea sp. UBA5923
GCTCGGCATGACCGTTCAGGGCCATGACTCCACGCTGCCGGTGACCGTCGCCGATATCGCCTACCACACCGCCGCCGTACGCCGCGGCGCGCCGCAGGCGCTGGTCATGGCCGATCTGCCCTTTATGAGTTACGCCACGCCGCAGCAAACCTTTGACAGCGCGGCGCAGCTGATGCGCGCCGGCGCCAATATGGTGAAGCTGGAGGGCGGCGAATGGCTGGCGGAGACGGTGCGTATGCTGACCGAACGCGCGGTTCCGGTGTGCGGCCATCTCGGCCTGACGCCGCAGTCGGTGAATATCTTCGGCGGCTATAAGGTGCAGGGCCGCGACGAGGCGGCCGCCGAACGGCTGCTGGCCGACGCGCTGACGCTGGAAGCCGCAGGCGCGCAGCTGATGGTGCTGGAGTGCGTGCCGGTCTCGCTGGCGCAGCGCATTACCCAGGCGCTGACCATCCCGGTCATTGGCATCGGCGCGGGCAACGTCACTGACGGCCAGATTCTGGTGATGCATGACGCCTTCGGCATTACCGGCGGCCATATCCCGAAATTTGCGAAAAACTTTCTCGCCGAGGCGGGCGACATGCGCGCCGCTATCCGTCACTATATCGCCGAAGTCGAAGCGGGAACCTATCCTGCGGCTGAACACAGTTTCCAGTAATTCAGGAGCCTTACCGTGCTGATCATTGAAACGCTGCCGATGTTGCGTCGTGAAATTCGCCGCTGGCGGCAGGAAGGAAAACGCATCGCGCTGGTGCCGACCATGGGCAATCTGCATGACGGTCATCTGACGCTGGTCGATGAAGCGCGCGAGCGCGGCGATATCGTGGTGGTCTCGATTTTCGTCAACCCGATGCAGTTCGATCGCGCCGACGATCTGGCGCGCTATCCGCGTACGCTGCAGGAGGACTGCGAAAAGCTTAACCGCCGCAGCGTCGATGTGGTGTTCGCGCCTGCGCCCGCGGAAGTTTACCCTCACGGGCTGGAGAATCAGACCTTCGTCGAGGTGCCCGGCCTCTCGTCGCTGCTGGAAGGCGCAAGCCGTCCCGGCCATTTTCGCGGCGTCGCCACTATCGTCAGCAAGCTGTTTAATCTGGTGCAGCCCGATATCGCCTGTTTCGGCGAGAAGGATTTTCAGCAGCTGGCGATTATCCGCAAGATGGTCGCGGATATGGGCTTTGACATTGAGATTGTCGGCGTGCCGACGGTGCGCGCCAAAGACGGCCTGGCGCTCAGCTCGCGCAATGGCTATCTCAGCGCCGACGAGCGTCAGCTCGCGCCTGCGCTGGCGCAGGTGATGAACGGCATGGCGGCGCGCCTCGCCAATGGCGAACGCCATATCGAAGAGATTATC
>NZ_DJDN01000059.1:0-315 GCF_002431095.1 Pantoea sp. UBA5923
ACCGCATATTCAATCGCGTTGACGCCTTGCGGCGTGTAGGCGGAATGGCTGGCGTGCCCGGTGACAGTGCAACGTATCGCGATTTTGCCCTTGTGACCGAGGATCGGTCGCATCTCCGTTGGCTCGCCGACAATGCAGGCCGCAGGCAGACAGGACTGCGTGACGAGATGTTCCAGCAACCCCGGCACGCCTTTGCAACCGACCTCTTCGTCGTAGCTGAACGCGATCCAGACTGGCGCGCGCAGCGGCTGCGCTGTAAGTTGCGGCAGCAGCGCCAGTACGGCCGCCAGCCAGCCTTTCATATCCGCCGCGCCG
>NZ_DJDN01000059.1:479-18429 GCF_002431095.1 Pantoea sp. UBA5923
CCTTTCATATCCGCCGCGCCGCGGCCATAAAGCCGGCCGTCGCGCTGCTGTAAGCAGAAGGGGTCACTTTGCCACTGCTGACCATCAACCGGTACCACATCGGTATGGCCGGATAGCACGATGCCCGGTTTATCCTGAGGGCCGATCACCGCCAGTAAACTGGCCTTCTGGCCGCTGGCGTCCGGCAACAGCTGACTGTCCACGCCGTAACGGGCCAGATATCTTTGCACATAGTCGATCAACGCCAGGTTGCTGTGGCGGCTGACCGTATCGAAAGCGATAAGGTCGGCCAGTAATAAGTGCGTAGCAGGATCATTCATCGCCCGGTACACCGTAGCTCGGCGCCTCGGATGGGTTAACGGCGCGTATCAGATAGGCTTCGCTTTGCGGCTGCCACAGCTGCCACAGGCGCGCCAGTTCGCCAATCGCATCCTCTTCATGCCAGTCGACGCGCAGATCGGTTACCGGCCAGCTTTCGCTGCTGACGACTTTGATGCCAGCGGAGAAAACAGGCCCGGCTTCGCCGCCCGCCTGCAAACCCGCCTGTAAAGCGGCGATCAGCCTGTCACCCAGCGACAGCGCTGGATCGGCGCTAAAACTGTCGACCATTGCATCGATTACTCCGGTATCAGCCAGCATATTGCCGGCTGCGACGCAGTTAACACCCTGACGGGTGTGATTAATGCCCAGCGTTCGCGCGCCGGAAAAAGCCGCGCTTTCGCCCCGACCGTCCAGCACTGTAACCTGCCGCCAGTCCGCCCAGGGTTCTTCCGCCATCACGGCGCTCAGCGCGTCGGCCGCTTTTTCTCCCTGCTCCAGACGCGTGAGAATTTTCGGGCCGAGCGACGGCAGCGTGACATTCTGGCTGGAGACCGCGCCCACTCCGCTCATCAGCCAGGGACAGCGCGCCGCTACCGCCATGCTGGATGAGCTGAGCGCGATGCCATACTGGCCGCTGCGCGGACAAAAACCGGCGATGGAAAAAGTCATATCACGCCTCCGGGATCACGGCGATGACGTCGATCTCCACCAGCCACTGCGGCTGAGCCAGCGCAGAAACCACCAGCCCGGTTGAGATGGGAAAGACACCTTTCAGCCATTTACCCACTTCCTGATAAACCGGCTCGCGATAGCGCGGATCGATAATGTAAGTGGTGGTTTTAACGATATGGCTGAGATCGCTGCCCGCCTCTTCTAACAGCTGCTTGATGTTCTTCATTGCCTGCTGCGCCTGCAAGCCAGGATCGCCCAGCCCGACCAGGTTGCCGTTAAAGTCCGTTCCGACCTGGCCGCGCACGTATACGGTATTTCCGGCACGTACTGCCTGGCAGAGATCGTTGTTCAGCGTCTGGTTAGGATACGTATCTTTGGTATTAAACATGCGGATGCGGGTATGGGTCGGTTGACTCATGGACATTTCCTTTCGCGGCGAGAGAGTGACGAAACCAGAGGCGCCTTATACGCGTAACTGGCTCGGGATTGACCTATTTTTGGGAAGGGAAGAATGAAAATAAATAATGTTTTTTATCTACTGAGAATAAGGAAAAACTGGCCTGTCCGAGACTCGTTTTTTTGAGGGCTTAGCCTAATAAAATACAAATTTATCTTCCATTTTCAGGCGGACATACTCAGTTTTCCCTGGTTTGAGGAGCTGGCGATGTCCCCTTCCGTAAAAGAACTACCGCTGAGTGTTCGCGACGCATTTCTGCATGCAGCGGAGAGTTGCGTGGCTGGCGTTAATATCGTTGCAACGGCCGGTACCGGCGGCAACGCGGCCGTTACGGTAAACGCCATGATTTCCGTCTCCGGCGAACCGCCGCTGGTTATGATTGCTTTGCACCGCGACAGCCCGATCTGCCTGGCTATCGCAGAAAACCGACGCTTCAGCATTAACGTGCTTTCCGAAGTGCAGAAGCGTCTGGCGCTGCGCTTCGCGATGCCGCAGGTTGGCAGAGATAACTTCAGCGACGACGACTGGACGTATGAATTGTCCGGCAACCCGCGGTTGAGAATGGCTGTCGCCAGCTTCGATTGTCAGTTGCAAAACCGATTTGTGCTGAACAGTAACCTGATGCTGGTCGGCGAAGTACAGATAATTCATCACCATCCCGGCATTCCTCTGGCGCGGCAGGCGCGTCAGTTTGTGTTGATCCAGCGCGATCAACCCTGAGCAGACCCGTTTTTACCTATAACCGGACGCGGAAAATACGAATTTCCAGGCCATACGTCCTGTGGAATAAATAATTTATTCATCATTCCCGGATCAACCGGGAAGAAACCAGAAACCAACACCGGAGCGACCTGCAAATGAATAACATGGTGAAATGCGTAACCCTCGGCGTTTCTCTTTTATCGGCGGCCTGCGCGCAGGCGGCAGTTATGACGCCGGGCAAACTGATGGTCGGCAGCGATCTGACCTTCCCGCCCTATGAATATCTGGACGGGAAAACCCCGGCCGGATTCGATATCGAGTTTATGAACGGTGTGGCTAAGGCGATGAAGCTGGAGCCGAGCTATGTCGATACCCGCTTTACCAGCCTGATCCCGGGATTACAGGCTAAACGTTACGATCTGATCGCCTCCGCGCTGTTTATCACGCCGGAACGCAGCAAAGTGATCGACATGGTGCCCTACCTGAAAACCGGCGAATCGCTGATTACGCTTGCAGGCAGCAGCTTCAAACCGAAAAAACCGGAAGAGCTGTGCGGGCATAAAGTCGGCTCGATGCAGGGCACCTACTGGCTGGAAAAACTGCATGCGCTCTCCACTGACTATTGCGCAAAGCAGGGTCTGAAGCCGATCGCCGTTAGCGAATATTCCACCGATCCACAAACCACCCAGGCGCTGCTGTCGCACGCGGTTGAGGTACAGATGACCGACGCCGCCGTGGCCAGCCAGGTCGTGGAGAAAATGCATGGCCGCCTGGCTGTGACGTCCGA
This sequence comes from Pantoea sp. UBA5923, assembly GCF_002431095.1. Taxonomy (NCBI): domain Bacteria; kingdom Pseudomonadati; phylum Pseudomonadota; class Gammaproteobacteria; order Enterobacterales; family Erwiniaceae; genus Pantoea; species Pantoea sp. UBA5923. The sequence continues at coordinate 3,419 of NZ_DJDN01000059.1, forward strand.
TACGTTGCTCTATCCGGTGCTGGTCGGGCTGGGCGTAAGCAAATCCGCGCCTGAGTTCAAACAGCAGCTTTCCGACGGCATTGCCGCGTTTAAAGCCAGCGGCGAGTACACGACGCTGCTGCAAAAATATCATCTGGCGGAACCCGGTGACGCCGATATTCAGGCACTGAAACAGTAATTCTGGCGGGCGGGAGTAAACGCATGACTTTTGACTGGAACTATTTGCTGAGTCTGCTGAGCAACGCAGACTTCTGGCTGGCGACCTGGACCGTTATCAAACTGAGCCTGTTGAGCTGGAGCCTCAGCATCGTGCTGGGCTTTGTGCTGGCGCTTGGCAAACAGGCGTCGCAGCCCTGGCTCAATCTCCCTGCCCGCGCTTATATCTGGCTGTTCCGCAGTCTGCCGCTGCTGGTGCTGCTGATATTCGTTTATAACATGCCGCAGGCGCTGCCTGCGTCGTCGGCAATCCTGAGCGATCCCTTCTGGGCGGGCCTGATTGCGCTGGTGCTGAGCGAAACGGCCTATATTGCCGAGATCCACCGCGGCGGACTGCTTTCCATTCCGAAAGGCCAGCGAGAGGCGGCGCGCGCCCTCGGTCTGCGCTATGCCGGCATTCAGTGGCGCGTCATTATTCCACAGGCGCTGCGCGTGGCGCTGCCGTCGCTGGCGAATGAATATATCTCTATCGTCAAGCTCAGCTCGCTGGTGTCAGTGATTTCGCTGACTGAAATTCTGATGGTCGGACAGCGCCTCTATTCACAGAACTTTCTGGTAATGGAGACCATGGCGGCGGTGGCGTTTTACTATGTCTTTATCGTGACGGTATTTGACTTCCTGTTGAAGCGTCTGGAGCGTTACCTGGATGTCACGCAGCGCAAAACCGCGCGCGCTGTCGATCCTGCGCTGCTGGCGCTGGCAAAGCAGCCGATACCTGCCGTTGCCCGTCCTGCGACAGAGAATCCGGTTCCTGCATTGCAGGCAGCGAAACTGCATAAGGCTTACAACAATGTGGAAGTGCTGGGTGCGGTCAGCCTGCAAATCCAGCCCGGCGAAGTGGTATCGGTGATCGGCCCGTCCGGTTCCGGCAAAACTACTCTGATCCGGCTGCTGAATGGTCTTGAACAGATCGATAACGGCGAAATTCGCATTAACGACCAGCCGTTTATTCGTCTCAGCCAGCAGGGGGCACAGAAGCCCCGCTTCGTGGAGCATGACGAGCATCGTTTGAACATCGGTATGGTATTCCAGAGCTTTAACCTGTTTCCGCACCTGACGGTGATGAATAACCTGCTGCTGGCGCCGCGCTATCATCGGCTGGCTCCGCTCAGCGAACTTAAGCATCACGTTAGCGTACTGTTGCAAAAAGTCGGGATGCTGGAACACGCGTTCAAGTATCCGCATCAGCTTTCCGGCGGCCAGCAGCAGCGCGTCGCTATCGCCCGCGCGCTGATGATGCGTCCGCAAATCATGCTGTTCGATGAACCAACCTCGGCGCTAGACCCGGAGAAGGTCAATGAGGTGCTGCAGGTGATTGAAAACCTGGCGGACGAAGGGATTACGATGATTATCGTAACGCATGAGATGAACTTCGCCTTTACCGTCTCCGATCGTATCGTATTCATGGAGAAAGGCCGCGTGGTCTGCGACGATTCGCCGCAGGCATTGCGCAACGGCGAGCATCCGCGTATCAACGCCTTTTTGAAGGATGTGAATTTCGCGCCCGCAACGACGTCATAAAACCTTGATAACAGAGAGCGTTATCAAAACCGATATAGACGTAGATAACGCTTTTGCGCTGGCGTATGCGGCAAAATCCAGGATCCGCAGCCCAAATCACTCATCCCTGGTTTAGCGCTTACCCCTCTTCCCACCCTCGGATGAGCCTGATTCCAGATGCCACTTAGTCAGCATCGTCATACTGTGTTCACGGGCGATCGCTTTCAGCATCGTCAGACGCGCTTCATCAAAGTGTGTCCATTTAAGCTGCGTCAGTACGGTGTTTTGCATGGCGTGTATCATCGCGACCTGGCCGATAAGCGAAACCGTCCGCAGGCGGGTGATTTCTGCGCTGACTGATTGTTGGGTAATACGTCCGATAAGCTGAAAACCTGCCTGGAAGATTTTGTTCCCGATTAACTTCTGCATCAGCGCAAACGCCTGTTCTGGCCCGTCGCCCATCTGCAGGCGGGCATGAAATAACCGCTTGCCGGCCGGGTTTTTGCTGCCGGTGATGCGGTCAAACATGGTGTCGAGCAACGCGCAAAAAAGCGTTTTGCACTCCTCGATATCGCTATTCTCGTCAGGGCTTTCAATGCGCTCCAGCAGCGGCTGGAAGAAGGCGTAACTCTCATTAGCCAGTGAGTCGACACAGGCGAGGTAAAGCCCTTCTTTGTTTTCAAAGTAATACTGCAACGCAGGTGTGTTCACCCCTGCTGCCGTCGCTATCTGCCGGGTTGTTGCCGTCTTAAATCCCCGTTCGCCAAAAATCTCGACGGCAGCATCAATTATGCGCTGGCGCGTCTCTTCGCCACGGTGATATCCGCTTTCTGTTGAATGCCTTAAGGGCTTTAGATTTTTTCCCGACACGCCGCTCCTCCTGTCGCTTGTACGCGCATTATACGCAGTTATCTGCGGGGTTATAAAATATATCGCTTGACATAAATTCAGCTCGCAGACAATTTATATCACGCGATATAATTTCCTTTACAGAGGTTTACCTTGCTGTACCTTTCAGTAGCCACTTCAGCATCACCCGCTCAAGGTGATGCCTCCCGTTCAGTAACCAGACCCAAACCTAAAAGCAAGCGGATGCGTTTACTCCTGCTGATTGCCGTCGTGGTTATCGCGCTGATTTGCGCCGTCTGGTATTTTTTGACGCGTTATACAGAATCGACCAATGATGCCTATCTTCAGGCTGACAGCGTGACGCTGGCGCCTAAGGTATCTGGAAATATCGTGGCCGTTCTGGTTAATGACAACCAGGTCGTTAAAGCCGGCGACCCGCTGGTTCGCATCGAAAACGACCAGTATCAGGCGCGGGTCAATGAGATGCAGGCCACGATTAAAGCCCGTGAGGCGGCAATCGAACGCGCAAGAGCGGATATCACCCGTCAGCAGGCTGAGATTGAACAGGCTCAGGCTCAGTACGCCTCTGCCCAGGTGCAGTTACGTTATGCCTCGCATGAATACGACCGCTATCGTCCGCTGGCTGCCAGCGGTGCCGAAGCGAGCGAACATCTGGCCGACTTAAAGCGCAGTCGCGATGCCGCGCAAGCGGATGTCGCAGCCAATGCCGCAGCGGTAAAAGCCGCTTCCGCCCAGATTGATACGCTGAAGGCGCAAATCGTACAAAGTGAAGCGGAACTGGCGTCATCAAGAGCCAGTCTGGCGCAGTCCGATATCGATCTTAAAAATACGCTCGTGAGTAGCCCGATAGATGGCGTGATCGGCAACCGCACCGTCCGGGTGGGCCAGTATGTGCAGCCGGGCACCCGTATGCTGACGGTGGTGCCGCTCAACGACATTTATCTGACCGCTAATTTCAAAGAAACCCAACTGACCAATATGCGCCCGGGTCAGCCCGCTACGCTGCACGTTGATGCGCTGCCGGATCTGAAACTCAAAGGCGTGGTTGACAGCTTCTCACCCGGTACCGGATCGCAGTTCGCGCTGCTGCCGCCGGAAAATGCGACGGGTAACTTTACTAAAATCGTCCAGCGCGTACCGGTGAAAATCCGCATTACCGCCGCGCCAGAGGAACGTAAGCGGCTCTTACCCGGCATGTCAGTGACGGTCGATGTCGATACCCATGAACAGGGTGCAGGAAAATGAGTGCGGCTGGCGTCACGTCGCAAGAGGCGGAGAAGGCCTCGCTGTCGGACTGGATAGCGGTTATCGCCGGTGCGCTGGGGGCGTTGCTGGCCACCCTTGATATCTCTATTACCAACTCGGCGCTGCCGCAAATCCAGGGAGAGCTTGGCGCAACCGGCACCGAGGGAACCTGGATCTCTACGGGTTACCTGATGTCCGAGATCGTCATGATCCCGCTGGCAGGCTGGCTTACCCGGGTGTTTGGCTTACGAAACTTCCTCATCTCGATGGCGGTATTCTTTACGCTGTTTTCCATTATCTGCGGTCTGTCAGAAAGCCTGCCGCAGATGGTGTTAGGGCGTATCGGCCAGGGTTTTACCGGCGGCGCGATGATACCGACCGCGCAGATGATTATTCGTACCCGCCTGCCGCGCTCTCAGCTGCCGCTGGGCATGTCGATATTTGGTCTGATTGTCATTCTGGGGCCGGTACTCGGCCCAGTCATGGGCGGCTGGCTGGCAGAAAATATCAGCTGGCACTGGTGCTTTTTTATTAACGTGCCGGTGAGCGTGGCGCTGGTGTTCCTGCTGTTAAACGGCCTGAATAAAGAAGAAACCAACTGGACTGAATTTATTCGCGCGGACTGGACTGGCGTGCTGGGACTTAGCGCGGCGCTTAGCTCACTGACGGTGGTGCTGGAAGAGGGGCAGCGCGAACGCTGGTTTGAATCTACCGAAATTTGCTGGCTTAGCGTGGTATGCGCGATCGGGTTTGTTCTGCTGCTGATCTCTCAGGTTAGCGCACGCAGGCCGGTCATTCGTTTGTCGCTACTGTTTAACTTCCGCTTTCTCAGCGTCATCGTCATCGTTTTTATCCTCGGCATCGCTCTCTACTGCATCTTATATCTGCTGCCGCAGTTTCTGAGCGGCATAGCTGACTATAACGCCCAGCAGTCCGGGATGGTGTTGCTGATCTCAGGCATACCCAGTCTGTTGCTTATGCCCTTTCTGCCCAGGCTGTTGACCAAAATCGATATCAAATTACTGGTCATATGCGGTATCGGCTTCTTTGCGTGGAGCTGTTTTCTGGACACGACGCTGACCGTACAAAGCAACGGCGACGATTTTTTCTGGTCGCAAATTTTGCGCGGCGCCGGTCAGATCCTGGCGATGATGCCGCTGAATCAGGCGTCAATGGCGGCGGTGCGTACCGAAGAAGCGGCCGATGCAGCCGGTCTTTACAATATGATGCGCAACCTCGGCGGCTCGGTCGGACTTGCGCTGGTTGGCATATTTATCGACCGGCAAAGCAAGCTGCACAACGACGTCATCCGCGAATCCATCAGCGCGAATTCGCCGCTGGTCACTGACAGAATGGCGACCAGCAGCGCCGGATTTTTCAGCCAGACCGGCGATGCCGCCTATTCAGCCACACAGGCGCTGGCACAGCTGGCGCAGCAGATTCAACAACAGGCGCTGGTGCTGACCTATTCAGAAACCTTCTATCTGATGGGGTTTGCCCTGATCTGCTGTATACCTCTCACTTTCCTGTTGCGCTCACCGCATAAGCCCGGCGCCGCTTCCAGCTCGATGAAAAAATGATGAATAAATTCAATAAACTCTCCTACACCATGCTGATGTTGCTGCCTGTGCTGACAGGCTGTACGGTTGGTCCGGATTACCATGAGCCTGCCAGCCCGGTTAAAGCCACTAAATATGCCCGGCTTCCTGATACAGGCTTCGCCACTTCGCCAGCGACATCAGCATGGTGGACCACGCTAAACGCTCCGCTGCTGAACCAGCTTATTGACGACGCGTTAAAAAATAATCCCGATATTGGCATCGTACGCGCGCGACTACGCCAGGCGCGGGCGACGCTGAGCGGCAATAAAGCGAGTGAATATCCTTCGCTGTCGGCGTCAGGCGCCGCGGTCCGGGCGCATCTTCCCGACAGCGTGGCGACAGGCGATACAAACCCGCTGTCGTTGTATACCACCAGTTTTGACGCCAGCTGGGAGGTGGATCTCTTTGGCGGTACACGCCGGGCGATTGAAGCGTCCCGCGCTATGGAGCAGGCGTCTGTTGCCAACATTGCGGATGCGCAGGTTTCCATTACGGCAGAGGTCGCCAGAAACTATCTGATGCTGGCCGGTGCGCGACAGCAGCTGGCGTTGCTGAAGCGTTCAGTCGAGGTGCAGCAGCAAATGCTCACCCTGACCCAGCAAAGACGTCACCAGGGCACCGCCAGCGACAGCGATGTAGAGCGCCTCGTTACTCAGCTGGAAACAACCCAGGCTCAGCTGTCGCCTTTGCAGGCGGATATTGATGGGTATCTGGATACGCTCGCTTTCCTGGTTGGGAAAACGCCCGGCGAGCTTGATGGCATGCTGTCAAATATTAACAGCCTGCCGCAGCTCCCCTCTAATATTAACGTTTCCGATCCGGGCGAGCTGTTAAAACGCAGGCCGGACGTGCGCAGCGCAGAACGCCAGCTTGCTGCGAAAACGGCGGAGATTGGCGAACACAAGGCGGACTACTTTCCCAAAGTTAATCTTGTCGGGACGCTGGGATTTAGCACCGCCGAGGGCGCCCTGCTTGAAAAGCAGAATATGTCATGGATGCTGATCCCTTTTCTACAGTGGAACTTCCTGGATTTCGGCCGGGTAGGCGCCCAGGTCGATAAGGCTCAGGCGGAGCGCGACGAAGCGGAAGCGCAGTGGCGTAAGACGGTGCTGGACGCGTTGCGCGACGCCAACTCATCCCTCTCCCGCTACGGCCACCAGCGGCAAAATGTAGTCGATCTCTATCGCGTAAGCGCGTCGGCGCAGCACGCCAGCTCGCTTGTACAACAGCGCTATAAAGCAGGCGCCGCCAGCCTGATCGACTATCTGGACAGCGAGCGCACCCTGCTGGCCGCCCAGCAGGATGAGATTAATGCCCAGACTCAACTCACCGTAGATTTCGTGGCGTTACAAAAAAGTCTGGGGCTGGGTTGGCAATAAGGCGCTGAAGACCCGACACTCTTTTTTTTATAAAAACGCTAACGGACACTATGGCGATAAAAAAAGCGCTACCGCCCCTGATGGCGACATTACTCTCAGGGATTCTGAACGTCGCCTGGGCGGATACGGTATGGCTGAATAATGGCGATCGTCTTACGGGCACCGTTCGCTATTTGAGCGACGGTAAGCTGGGACTGGATACGGAATATGGCGGTACGCTAACTTTAAAGTGGAGCGCCGTCAGTACCCTTGCCAGCAATAACCCTTTTGTGGTGGAAAATAAAAAGACCGGGGAGAACTATCACGTAACTTTAACGGCGGGCGATCCTGGTTACGTCTGGGTAAGGCGCGACGATGAGCGTCAGCAGCAGAAAGTCTCGGTCAAACGCATAGACGATTTTATGAAAGAAAAAGTGCGGACTGATGCGCTATCCTGGACAGGAAATATAGACGCGGGCGTGAATATAAAAAAATCCTCGACCAAAACCGATGATTATAACTTCTCGCTCAATACTAAGCTTAGCCAGGGACGCTGGCGGCATGATATTGGCGCGACCTACAACCGTGAGCAGGAAAATGAGAGCGTAAATACGGATAATTACAGCCTGCGCTATGCCTTTGACTACATTTTCCGTGAACAATATTTCTGGCAAACGCGCGGTACATATAAACGTGACTGGGTGGAGGATGTTTCCCGCCAGGCGCTGATTGGTACCGGTCCAGGTTATCAGCTATGGGATACTGAGCTAAGTTCTTTTTCCGTTTCAATACTGGCAGGCGCGTTTGGCTACGGCTACAGCGACGGGAGCAGTGACGATCACCTTGGCGCTTCTGTTCGCTGGAATTATCAGCGCTATTTGCTGGCAAAAAAGGTGACGCTTTACAGTAACGGGGATATTGGACATTCGCTGGATGAGGACGATATTTTCACAATGGATGCAGAGGTCGGCTTGCGCTATTCGCTAACGTCCTGGTCAACCTGGCATATCGGCTATCATAAAAATCTGGTACACGGCACGCGCGACAATCTGAATGAAGGCACCTTTTCAACCGGCCTCGGCGTGAAATGGTAATCGTTAATCAACGGGCGTCAGGCTTATTCTGCTACAGGTCAATAAAACCTGCGTGGCGCCCGCTTTTATCATTTAAGCGGGCCGGGGCATCAGCAGATTAAATTTGGCTACTGGCGATGATTGCGCAGCGGAACGAAAAGAATCAGGGCCGCAGAGCGATAAGCGCCGCTCGCGTTAATGACGCTCGATAATGTAAATAAAAACCCGTTCCTGTATCTTCTCTCTGTTAGATTAGCTGCGTAATTACTGTATGATGCCTGACTAACCATTGCTGCCGGCACACATCCTTTTATATGCGAAAGAATACGTTGCGAACTTCAGGCTCCTCTCTGTTAAAAACGTCTCTTGGTAAAAGCATGGTGATGTTTTTATTGCTGACGAGCCTCTTTGTTATTGGCATCAATGCCTGGTCTTTATGGAACTCGTGGCAGCAAAAAGTCAGCGAGAGAAAAGATGATGCCCGTAACCTTTCCGTCTCTCTGGCAAAACAGGCTGAAGATGCGATTCTTCAGGTAGATATTACGCTGGCGGATGCGGTAAGACAGCTAAGGCAGCGCGGAAACGACTATGCTGCGACGCCAGCTTTTCTGCATCAGCTAAAAGAGCAGCAAAGTAAACTGCCCCAGCTACACGGGTTGTTTATTTACGATACGGCGGGCCACTGGATTGCTTCTTCCGGCAATTTTATTCCAACTAATGCCAGCAATGCCGATCGAGACTATTTCATCTGGCATCGCACCCATAACGATACCAATTTGTTGATCAGCCACGTTATACGCAGCCGCTCGACCGGCGATCTGGTGATCCCTGTTTCCGTTCGCCTTAACGATGCGCAGGGTAATTTTGCCGGCGTTGCGCTGGCGACCGTACGGGTAGACTATTTCCGCCAGTATTACAGCTATTTTTCCCTGGGCGAAAAGGACACGTTAGGGCTGATTCTGGCAGATTCTTCAGCGCTCTATATCCGCCCTTTCTCCGATGCCTACATTGGCAGAATGCTCTCAACCAGCCCGCTGTTCGAAACCGAGCTTAAAGCGGCCTCCAGCGGCAATGCTACGTGGCGCTCATCCTTTGACGGCGTGGAGCGCGTATTTGGTTACGCCCGGCTTGAACGTTATCCGCTGATTGTCACCGCTGGCTACGATCTGGCAAGTATTCGTATGGCGTGGCTCTCAGGCAATCTGCTGAACGTGCTGCTCAACCTGGCGCTGTTGGGCATTATCAACGGCATCGGCGTGCTGGTGCTCCGCCAGGTCGGCACCAACGTCAGAAACCAGCTTGAGCTCTCTTTTGTCCGCGACGAGCTGACCACCATTAACCATACGCTGCAGTCGCTGGCGCTGGTGGATGGTTTAACCGGGCTTGCCAACCGCCGCCAGTTTGACGCGCTGCTGGAGCAGGCGTTGCTGAGATCGCATAAAACCGGCGACCCGCTGGCGCTGATCATGATCGATATCGACTTTTTCAAGCGCTACAACGACACCTACGGACATGTATCAGGAGATGAGTGTTTGCAGGATGTCGCTCAGGCGCTTAAGGGCAGCGTTCAGTACCACGGCGACGTGGTGGCGCGCTACGGCGGAGAGGAGTTCGCGATTATCATGCCCAACACTGACTTTTCCGAGGCGAAAATCGTTGCTGATGAGGCCGTCAGGTCGGTTATGGAGTTAGGTATTGCTCACGAAACCACAGAGACGGCGGCAGGCGTTGTCACCATCAGCGCGGGTTACTTTGCGCTGATATCTAAAGGCGATCCTTCAGAAGCAGAACAGCTGAAACGTGAGGCTGATCAGGCGCTTTATCAGGCGAAGCGCAATGGACGCAATCAGGCCTACGGTCAACAGTGACGGGCCAGACAGGCGCGTCCTGGATGTGAATATGCAGCAAAAATAAAAGTGGGGCATCGCTGCCCCACTGCTGTTTACTGACTCAGCCTCAACTCAAGGCTTTACTTCGGCAGCGCGTAAACCACAACCTGGTCGCCCACCTGATCTTTCAGGATGGTATTACCGCCCGCCACAAAGGCCACATACTGACGCCCCTGATATTCATAAACAGAGGGGTTCGCCACGGCAGGCGCTTCAGCCTGATCGGACCACAGCTCTTTGCCGCTCTCCAGCGAATAGGCGCGCACTTTGGCATCCATTGAGGCGCCAATAAAGATAACGCCGCCAGCGGTCACTGCCGGGCCGCCAATGGTGGGCGAGCCCCAGCTTTCAGGCATAAAGAAGCCGTACTGCTGAGATGCGCCAACCGGACGACGCCACTTCACCTCGCCGGTGTGCATATCCAGCGCCACCAGCTCGCCAAACGGCGGCTGCCAGCAGGGCATGCCGAGCCAGTTATTCGCTACGTCAAGACGCATCCCGTAGGGCGCGCCCTCTTGCGGAGCAAAACCGCTCTCGTTGCCAGAGCCTTTATCCGCTTTGTCATAGTCTTCACGGCTCTAGAGCTTCACGTACTGCACGATATGAGAGACGTTGACTACCGCGATCTGATTCTGCGGATCGAAGGCTACGCCGCCCCACTGCACGCCACCAGCGCTGTCCGGGTAAGTTAATGTACCCTCGCCTTTGGTTGTCGGCGGGGTATACATGCCCTCGTAGGTCAGCTTATCCCACAGGCGTGAACACTGGCCGGCGCCAACGATATCCGCCAGCTTCCAGATTTCAGGCTTTTTAGACTGATCGAGCAGCGGCGCGGGTTTAGTAGGGAACGGCTGCGTCGGAGACAGTTTCTCGCCCTGTACGGAGCCATCGCCTTGCGGTACCGGGCGCTCCTCGATTGGCCAGACATCTTCACCCGTCAGGCGGTTCACCACGAACAGGAAGCCCTGTTTGGTTGCCTGGATAAGCGCGGGGATCTGCTTGCCATTGACCGTGATGTCCATCAGCGTCGGCGCGGAGTTGATATCGTAATCCCACACGTCGTGATGCACCCACTGACGCGACCAGACCACTTTACCGGTGTTCACATCCAGCGCGGTGGTGGATGTACCGAGCGGAATAGCGTCAACGCGGTTGCCGCCCCAGTAGTTCGGCGAAGGTGACGAAACCGGCAGGTAGATCAGGCCGTGAGCTTCGTCTGCTGACATATGAGTCCAGACGTTGGCGGTGCCGGTACGTTTGCGGATATCAGCCGGAATGGCATCGAAGGTCCATTCACGCTGGCCGGTCTCTGCGTTGATAGAAAAGACTGTGCCGGGAGGCGCTTCAGCGTAGGCCCAGTCTTTACCTGCCCAACCCACAATCAGATGGTTGCCGACCACGGTAGGCGGCTGCAACAGCGACAGCGGATATTTGGCGTTCAGGGTATTCCACTGATTAACGTCCAGTACGCCTTTATTGGCGAACTGTTCACACGGCTTGCCGGAGTCTGCATCCAGCGCGTAGAGTTTGGCGTCAACGGTGCCCATATAAACGATTTTTTGACAGGCCTGCCCGGCGACCGGGTTTTTAGCCTGCCAGTAGGAGACGCCGCGATTCTTCAGAACCGGCTGCGTCAGCGCTTCGCGCGGGGCTTTGGTATCGTAGTGCCACTTCTCTTTACCGGTTCCCGGATCCAGGGCGATCAGGCGGTCAAAGGGCGTACCAATATAGATTGTCTCGTTAGCAAAAACCGGTGTGGCTGACCAGACCGTTGCGGGCGTTTTACCTTTGCCATCGGAAACGTCGCCGGTATGGAATTCCCACACCTTCTCTAGTTTACTGACGTTATCAGCCGTGATCTGTTTAAGCGGGCTGTACTTCTGGGCATTGAGCTGACCGTGGAAGCTGTCCCAGGTCGCGTTTTCCGGCACCAGCGGCGAAGCCACGCCGGACGCTGACTCCACCTTCTGTCCATCCTGCCCGGAAGAGGCCTCTTTAGTGGTGTTGGTGGTGCCTGGTGCCTGCTGGTTAGCGGCATCCACATTAAGCTTCTTCTGCGTTCCCTGAGAAGCTTCTGTGGCTTTATCCTGCGCCTGTAATGTGAGTGGCGCCACCAGCAGAGCAAGCGCAGTCATGCTGACTTTCATCAGCTGGTTCTGTTTATCTTTATGCACGGTCGGTTCCTCAGGATCTGGCGTATTGATGATGGGTTGCCTTCTCTTTACTCAGCGCAATGAGTCCGATCAGGCCGACAACCATCGCTGCGGTAATAACCCACTGATGCAGCAGCAGCGCGGCAAATCCAATGCCAACCAGCACGATGAGGGTGATGATGGTCCAGAAAATGCGAGCGCCCCGTGTTGAAACGCCACGTAAGATAAAGGCCAGCACCGCCAGAACCACACTGGCGATGACCACGCCAAGCGCACCGATAGTGCCGGTAACGCCGGTTAATGGTGTAAGCCAGGCATAAAGCGCCAGTGCGAAGCTGGCCACCGCAGCCAGCAGCAGCAAAATGCTGCCCAGGCGCGAGCGTTGAGATTGCAACATACCAGGAAGTCCCCTGCGAAAAGAAAATTAGAAAAAGGAATAGTTAGTGGGTCTATACGGGCGCCTTTCGCGCAGCGTTATCAGCTAAAAAGAGAGCGCAGCGCAGAAATAGCGGCATATTTCACTTAACGCAGTAGAGTATAGATGCGGATCCGCGAGTTGCTTCCCGCAAGCGCAAAGGGAACATTAAGAGCAGCAACATCTGTCCGGTTTCGGCTTGAGTATCGTTGCTGCTGGCTGGAGATTGGGCTGGCGCTGATTTCGCTGCCGGTAAAGCAGCGCAGGCGTCAATATGCCGCTTGAGGAAAGTTACCAGGGCGCCCGGCTTTTATCGAAGTAGAAGCCCGCTGTCGTTTCTAAAGGATCGAGACCAGCTAGCCAGACGATGCCTTCAGCGGCCTGCTCAACGGTTCGGTAGCCGGTATGCCCGTTAAAATCGGTAGCGGTATAGCCTGGATCGACGGCGTTAACGCTGATGGTAACGTCCCTCAGCTCTTTAGCGAAAGCGACGGTTACTGCATTCAGGGCCGTTTTTGAGCTGTTGTACCCCATTGCCTCCACGCGGGAAAAGGGATGGTTCGGATCGGAAACCCATGTCAGCGAGCCTAATCCGCTGCTGACCATAACAACACTGGCGCCTGCTGCGGCTTTAAGCAGAGGCAAAAAAGCCTGGGTGACCCGGATGGCACCGAGCACATTGGTATCGTAGATCGCTTCGATATCCCTGATACTCTGCTCGCTGGGCGCCACGGGATAGCTGCCTGAGATGCCGGCATTATTAATCAGAATATCCAGCGTCCCCTCTTCCTTGAGCACCCGCTGAGCAGCCGCCTGAATAGTCGCCCTATCCGTTACGTCAATGATCAGCAGCCGGACATCAACACCCTCTGCCGCCAGGCTGGCCGCGGCCGACTGCCCTCGCACTTCGTCGCGACAGCCCAGCCAGACCCGATAACCGAGGCGGCCCATTTGCCGGGCCGTTTCAAAACCGATGCTTTTATTCGCGCCGGTAATAAGCACGCTTTTGCTCTTCATATTGCCTCTCCGCTTATTTTGTCTTTTTGCTAAAAAGACGCCTCTTTTGTGTTCTGAATTTATAACTTGCCTGATAGCTTTGATAAACGGACACAATGCGAACAGGCTGATCGGTATGGCGAACAATAACGGCGCGGCGGGGATGGAAAACCTGTCGATCTTTCTTACCGTGTTAAACGAAAGGAGTTTCCGTACGGCGGCGAAACAGCTTGGTCTGTCGCCCTCGACCGTAAGCGAAAAAGTCTCCGCGCTGGAGCGGGAGCTGGGAATACCGCTATTAATCAGAACGACGCGCAGCGTAACGGCCACAGCGGCGGGCCTGGCGCTGGCCGAACGCGTTACGCCGCTGCTCACAGAGATGCGGGCCGCGCTGAATGATGTGGCGAGTTCGCAGCAATCTATTCGCGGCGTACTGAAACTGAACGTCACCGGCGCGGTGATGGTGGATATTCTACCGCCGCTGCTGGATAGCTTTCTTTCCCGGCATCCGCAACTGCGGGTCGAGCTTATGGTTGATGACCGTCTGGTGGACGCGACGCTGGCGGGCTGCGACGCAGGCATACGCTACGGTGAACATCTGGCGAAAGATACCATCGCTGTGCCGATAGGGCCGCGCACCCAGAGGCTGGCGCTGGCCGCCTCGCCCGGTTATCTCGCCTCGTGCGGCTCTGTTGCTCATCCTGCCGATCTGCTTGAACATGCGTGCATTCGCCTGAAATATTCAAGCGGCGCGCTAATACCCTGGGAGTTTGAACGGGCGGGTAAAACCTTTATCGTCGATCCTCCTGGTCGTTTGACCATCGGCGTCAACGGCGCTTCTGCCGCCATTGATCTGGCGCGAAGCGGCAAAGGCATCATTGCTACGTTTGAAAACTGGCTACAGCCCCATTTTGCAACCGGCGATCTTCAGCCTCTGCTGCCTGAGTGGTGGCTGGCATTTGAAGGGCCCTGGCTCTACTTTTCCAGTCGCTTTAAAGCTGCGCCGCTGCGCGCATTCGTAGACTTTCTTAAAGAAGAGCGTGACGCCAGCGCCTGGCCCATAAAAAGTTAAGCCTGACAATAATCAGGTATTATTGTCAGGCTTCTGTAGGACGCGCTTGTTGTTACTTCAGCGCCTGGCTGTCAACGGCTGATGCTTAAGTTCAGCGCGTCGATTGACGTGCGAAGACCCGCCTCAACGCTCATGGTGAGATCTTCCATCTCCAGCGATACGTCGCCATCATAACCGGTCATGCGCAGCACTGAGAAAAACTCCTTCCACCACTTCAGATCCTGACCACATCCTACCGCCACATAGTTCCAGGTGCGGGTTTTGGTGTTGGTTACCGGCTGGTATTCCATCAGGCCGTCAATATCCGCCAGACCACGCTCAATACGCGCATCTTTGCCATGGACGTGGAAGATCGCCCCTTCGAGTTTACGCGCAGCGGCAATCGGATCGGCGCCCATTGCAATCAGATGCGACGGGTCAAGGTTCATGCCGATCATATCGTCGACGGCGTTACGCAGACGCAGCAGCGTCGACGGGTTGTAGACCAGCTGGCTCGGAAACTCTTCAAGTGCGATCTGCTCTACGCCATGCTGTTTAGCGTGCTGCACAAACTTTTTCCACCAGGGAATAGCCACTTCATTCCACTGATAATCAATCACGCCTGGCATGTAACCTGGCCAGGA
>NZ_DJDN01000034.1:0-4003 GCF_002431095.1 Pantoea sp. UBA5923
ACCGCGCGGCGTATGGCAACTGCCGCAGTGCCCTGGGCCTTCGACCAGGTAAGCGCCCCGGTTCCAGCGCTCGTCGCGATTCTCCACCGTCTGATAGGGCGCGCCAGCGGCGAATGCGGCGCGCCATAAGGCCAGTGGCCAGCGCATATTAAGCGGCCAGGGGATTTCCGTCGGCTGGTTTTTCCGCGCGGCGGGCTGAACGCCATGCATCATAAAGGCATAAAGGGCGCGGATATCCTCGTCGTTCAGCTTTTGATAAGAGGGAAACGGCATCGCCGGATAGAGCCGATGCCCGTCACGCGCTACGCCCTGACGTACCGCCCGATCAAAGTCAGCCAGCGAATAGCGGCCGATGCCGGTCTCTTTGTCAGGCGTAATGTTGGTGGTATAGATTTTTCCTGCCGGCGTCGCCATTGGCAGACCGCCGGAAAAGGGGGCGTTCCCTGGCGTGCTGTGGCAGGCGACGCAGTCGCCGAGTCTGGCGACATATTCGCCGCGCCGGATAAGATCGGGCGATGCGGACATCTCAGCCGAGGTCACCTTATCGAAAGGCGACGATGGCGTGCGCAGCGTCCACAGCAGCACGCCAGCCACAACGATCAGCGTTGCCGTCAGCAACAGGCAGAGCCTTTTTATAGTCATGATGTTTTCCCTAAAAATCGGCGGCTCAGGTAAAGTTGTAGCGTGAGAGCGGCATAGAGCGAATACGCTGGCCGGTCAGCCTGGAGACCGCATTTGCGACCGCAGGCGGCACAGCGGGCAACGGCGGTTCGCCGATACCGCCCATTTTTGCGCCGCTCTCGATAATGCGTACCTCAACCTGCGCCATGCGTGATGGCGGCAGAATGGGATAAAGGTCGTAGTTGCGCGCGACCGGCTGGCCCTTTTCAAACAGGCTCTCTTCCAGCAAAACCTGTGATAACCCCAGCGCAACCGCACTGTTGACCTGCGCCTCGACGATAGCCGGATTGATGATGCTGCCGGGATCGATCGCCTCCCAGACCCGATGCACCCTGACCTGCCCGTTCTCAATCGAAACCTCCGCAATGGCGGCCGCTTCGGTGCCGAACGGCGACGCCATCGCCACGCCCCGGGCGCGTCGGGTGCCATCTTCGGCGGTATAGGGGCCCGGTTTCCAGCCGCCTGACAGCTCTGCTACCGCTTCCAGCAGCGTCGTCAGGCGCGGATTGCCTTTCAGCAGGCGCAGCCGCAGTTCATAGGGGTCTAACTTGCCTTTATCCGCAATTTCATCAAGAAAGCTTTCATAGAGAAAATCGTTCATCGAATTGCCGACGGAACGCCAGTAGCCCAGTTTCACCGGCCCTTTTTTATAGATCTGCGCGATGCGCACATGGGGAATATCATAGGCTTTGCCGGTCAGGCCCTCGGTGGCGGTCGGATCGAGCTTATCGCCTTGCTTACCTGAGATGCCTTCGGTCGGGCCTTCGCAAATGCTGACCGCTTCCAGCGCCAGCGGATACCCCTCGTCATCCAGTCCGGCGCGGAAGCGCACCGCCGCCATCGGGCGATGCGTGTCGCGCAGGAACTCCTCTTCGCGGCTCCAGATCAGCTTGATCGGGCGACCTGTCGCCTTCGCCAGTTCAATCGCCTGCGGCCACGCCATCGCGCCGTCGTAAACAAAGTGACGGCCGAAAAAGCCGCCCAGCAATGGCGAATGGATCACAATTTTATCGGCGGCCAGCCCGGTGCGTTTCGCTACCTCGCCCTGAAACATCTCCGGCGCCTGATTAGGGATCCAGAGATCCAGCGTGCCGTTATCGTTGAAGCGCGCCAGCGCCGAAGGCGGCTCCAGCTGGGCATGGTTAAGGTACTGGCTATGGTAGGTGGCGCTTAGCGTAGTTTTGGCCGCAGACATGCCCGTCGCCAGATCGCCTTTGACCTCTGCCTCTTTGCCCTCGCCCGGCTCGTTAGCCAGCGTTTGGGCAAAATCGTCGGAGGAGAAATCCGCCGACATCGCATCGGCGTTTGTCGCGGCCTGCCAGTCGACCTGCAATGCCTCAACGGCGCGTTTCGCCTGCCACCAACGCTCGGCGACCACCGCCACCGCGCCTGATAACCGGTGAACGGAGTGTACGCCCTTCATGGCTTTAACCTGCGCCGCGTTGCGTAGCTCACCGGCCTCCATTCCCAGGCGCGGCGCGTGCTGCACCGCCGCGTGCAGCATATTGTCGACGCGGCAGTCGATGGTGTAGATGGCCTGCCCGGTCGATTTCTCATAAACATCGACGCGCTTAACGGGTTTGCCGATCCAGCGAAACTGAGCAGGATCTTTTAAGACGACGGAATCAGCGGGCGGAACCGGCAGATCGCGCGCGCGGCTGGCAAGCTCGCCGTAAGTCAGCGTACGCCCTGAGGCGTCGTGCACGACTTTTCCAGGCTCGGTGCGCAGCGCCGCAATCGGCACGCCCAGCGATTCTGCCGCCGCCTGCAACAGCATCTGACGCGCCAGCGCACCGAGGCGGCGCATCGTCGCGTAACTGGTTCGCACCGACTGGCTGCCGCCAGTAATGCGCATGCCGCTATCCATCACCTTGTACTGTTCGCCAGCCGGGGCATTCTCTACCAGGAACGTGGCAGGATCGGCATCCAGCTCTTCACCGACGATCTGCGCCATAGCAGTAAAAATGCCCTGTCCGCCTTCGATAAACGGCGACAGAAAACGCACGCTGCCGTCTGGCCGGATTTCAAGAAACGCCGGGACGCGCGTACCGGGCGGCAGCGTCTGTTCAGCCGCCTGCGCGCGAGCCTGCCTCACAGGCAGACCAATCCCCAGCACGAACGCGCCTGCTACGCTGCCCGAGGCGAGCAAAAATCGGCGGCGCGACAAACTGACAGGTTCATCCCCGAAGGTAATATCTGGTGCGCTGGAAGAGGCTTTCACTGTGGGTCTCCCTGACTCGCTACCTCGTGGATGGCTGCGCTGATGGCGTTATAGGTGCCGCAGCGGCAGAGATTCACCATCGCCGCGGCAATCTCCTGGTCGGATGGGCGCGCGTTCTGCTTGAGTAGCGCAGTCGCCGCCATCACCTGACCAGACTGGCAATAGCCGCACTGAGGCACCTGATGCTTTATCCAGGCCTGGACGACACGTTTACCCGTATCATCCGCTTCGATCGCCTCGATGGTAGTGATCTGCTTACCGATGACCTTATCGATCGGGGTGACGCAGGATCGCGCTATCTTTCCGTCGATCATGACCGAGCAGGCGCCGCACTGCGCCAGACCGCAGCCATATTTTGTCCCGGTCATTCCCAGGTCGTCGCGCAACACCCACAATAACGGCGTGTCGCCTTCGGCATCGACCTGAAGGGTTTTATTGTTAATTTGAATTTCCATTGAGCTCCGGCCTTAATGGCTAACGATTTCACTCTATCCTTACAGAGATAAGTGGAATGATTAACCTGCCAGCGCCGCATACGCTGCTGAATAAAATTCAGTAATTAACTAAACGCCCGCGCAGAGGCTTTTTTCTGGGCGTGGCGGGTTTTAATGATCTGTGCGATTGGTTAAATGCGATTGGATTCGCCCGCCTCAATAAGATAATTTTCCACTCTCTGTGAATTAAAATCATTAATAAGGTATGGATAAGATGAATGATATTCAGGCGTTTATCGCTGTGGCGAGGGAGCAGAGCTTTACCAAAGCAGCGGCAGGCCTGGGAGTGAGTCCTTCCGCGCTCAGCCATACTATTCGCAATCTGGAAGAGCGTATCGGCGTGCGCCTGCTGGCACGCACCACGCGGAATGTCGCGCCAACGGAAGCGGGCGAACGTTTGTTGCAGTCGGTTGCGCCGCTGTTTGAACAGATTAATAGCGAAATTGCGCGCATTGGCGAATTGCGCGATACCCCTGCCGGCAATATACGCATTACCTGTTCCGACGATGCCGCCGAAAGCCTGCTTCGCCCCGCGCTGCCCGCCTTTTTTGCCAGATATCCTGATATCAGCGTGGAAATTTGTATCGACTACGGCTTTACCAATATT
>NZ_DJDN01000060.1:0-37567 GCF_002431095.1 Pantoea sp. UBA5923
AAAAAACTGTGTTCACTTTGTTTCGTCCCATGAACAGCGGCTCTGTTTTCCTCTGGACTCAGTATGCCGGCATGACGGAACTTATCCCGCCTGTGCCAGGGAAGTTATTTATCCCGGAATGCATTCGGATATCGGGGGAGGCTATCCGCCAGGGAATCAGGGTAAAGCTAATGCTGATAATGACGGGTATTTATTATCCCAAATCATACTTCACGAAATATATTGCGCAGCGTTTAATTGTGGTGCTCCTTTAAAATTTGATACAGGCGATTTATCAAGGGGCGCGCTTAATGAAAGCTGGAGAAGGATGTCTGTAGATTCACAACAAGAGTTTTTCCTTTCCGAAAAGGCTATATTACATTTTAACGCCTGGCGCGAACTAACCTTAAATCTCTCCTCCCCGCAAAATATACCCGACGACGAGGCGGCCTTTTATAACCCCATACGCGCGTCAGTCAACGTCATCGAAGCACTGGAAGAGCAAATCGGCTGGATTACCGCATGGCGCATTGGGCGCTATGCCCAGGAAACCTATAAAAACCAGCGCTTCTACCGGGATGCCGCTGCCAACGGAATGGATAAAGACAGCGATCCCGCTGTAAGGAGGCGTTCGGAAGAGGAGCGTAACAGCAGGCAGGAAGCTGTCGAAAAAACGCGGCAGAAAATGAAAAACTCCGCTAAAAAAGGCAGCTATGTCCCCTATCCGGCCGGCGTCAAAGATTTTGATCCGGCGATGGCGCAGACGCAGCTTCGTCTGGCAGCCGAGGAGTTTCGTAACGACTACCAGCGTGCATTAACAAACCGTACGGGAAACTTTCCTTTCAGGGTCATTCAGATGGCCAGCAGCCTTGTTTATATCTTCAGCGATGACGACGTAAGCGGGGAATATAAAAAAATAAAGCTGGCCGGCAATGAGAAGTTTAACGCGCTGTTTCCAGCGGGGTCTGCTGAAAAAAATGCCTCGCAGGCCGGGGCGCAGGTCTGTGCGCTGTTTGACGACCAGGTCCATGATTCAAGAGCCTGGTTTTTATTCGGGGCATTAGAGGCCAGGGAACCCTGGGGCAGCTATTTTTTATACCGCATGATTTACTTTGGCGAGGTCATGAGCAAGAACATTACGCCGCTTGTAAAATATGGGCGGTTTGTTGAAGGACGGCTCAGGCAGTTACTGCCAGGCGCAGCGATCCTTATCGAGCGATATGAAAAAAGCGCAGGCGATCCGGGTGAAATTACCTCTGCGACAATAATCCAGAAAGTCAGCGTCATCAGTGATGCCTCAGTCATGCCTCTGGCGCTGAATAATAAGCAGCTTGCATTAACTGCTGAACCGCAGGCTGTGACAGCCCAGCGGCAAAAAGAGGAAGAGGCGGAAAGATTAGCTGAAATGCGGGCGAAGATTACTGCCCTCTGGTCATAGATAATCCCTTTATTAAGAAACTCTTTATGGAGCAAAGATGAAAAATATTATTCGTCAGGGTGACAATGCCCTCAAAAATCGCCAGCTCAAAAGCATTGAAAACGCCCGACGGATAAATATCAGCAGAGGAAAAGACAGGATAATGATTGCCGCTTAAGGCATGAATTTACAGGGTTCTGGAAAAGGATTTTGGGAAAGGATCTGGCGTATTAAAAAGCCAGCATGCCTGTAACGGCTATGCTGGCTTTAAAGTTAACTACGTTAACTTACATGTTTTCGATGATAGCGTCGCCAAACTCTGAGCATTTCAGCAGTTTAGCGCCATCCATCAGGCGCTCGAAGTCATAGGTCACGGTCTTGTTGGCGATAGCGCCTTCCATGCCTTTAACAATCAGGTCAGCCGCTTCGAACCACTGCATATGACGCAGCATCATTTCTGCTGACAGAATAACGGAACCTGGGTTCACTTTATCCTGACCAGCATATTTCGGCGCGGTACCGTGAGTCGCTTCAAACAGCGCGCATTCGTCGCCGATGTTCGCGCCCGGTGCGATACCGATGCCGCCAACCTGCGCCGCCAGGGCGTCAGAAATGTAGTCGCCGTTCAGGTTCATACAGGCGATAACGTCGTATTCCGCCGGACGCAGCAGGATCTGCTGCAGGAACGCATCGGCAATCACATCTTTAACGATGATATCTTTGCCGGTGTTCGGGTTTTTGATCTTCATCCACGGGCCGCCGTCCAGCAGCTCTGCGCCGAACTCTTCTTTCGCCAGCTGGTAGCCCCAGTCTTTGAAAGCGCCTTCGGTGAATTTCATGATGTTGCCTTTGTGCACCAGCGTCAGAGAGTCGCGGTCATTGGTGATCGCATACTCAATCGCCGCGCGCACCAGACGTTTGGTGCCCTCTTCCGAACACGGCTTCACGCCGATGCCGCAATCCTGCGGGAAGCGGATTTTCTTCACGCCCATCTCTTCGCGCAGGAACTTGATCACTTTGTCCGCTTCGGCAGAACCCGCTTTCCACTCAATACCGGCGTAGATATCTTCAGAGTTTTCACGGAAGATCACCATATCGGTCTCTTCAGGACGTTTGACCGGGCTCGGGGTGCCTTTGTAGTAGCGAACCGGACGCAGGCAAACATAGAGGTCAAGCTCCTGACGCAGCGCAACGTTCAGTGAACGGATGCCGCCGCCAACCGGCGTGGTCAGTGGGCCTTTGATAGCGACGCGATACTCTTTGATCAGGTCGAGGGTTTCCTGCGGCAGCCAGACATCCTGGCCGTAAAGCTCTACCGATTTCTCACCGGTATAGATCTCCATCCAGGAGATTTTGCGCTCGCCGTTATAGGCTTTTTTCACCGCAGCATCGACGACCTTCAGCATGACCGGAGAAACGTCAACGCCAATGCCATCACCTTCAATGTAAGGAATGATCGGGTTATTCGGCACATTGATCTTGCCCTGATCCAGGGTGATTTTCTGACCTTCCGCCGGAACAACTACTTTGCTTTCCATTAACCTCTCCTGGGCGTTTTGTTAATAAATTGTAAGATGTGACGCCATGATACTTGAATATTTACGCCGCGCCAATCTTCACCGTTTCGCGTTATAATGCGCCGATTGTCACTGACTGCAAAGCTCATGCGAAAAAGTTCTCAACAAATTCACCAGCATAAACGCTCTGACCGCGCGCCACGCGGCGCTCAGCGCAAACCGCCGCGCCCACGCGGACCGCGGCGCGTCATATTATTTAACAAACCATTCGATGTTCTGCCACAGTTTAGCGACGAGGCTGGCCGCCAGACGCTGAAGGATTTTATCCCGGTCAGCGATGTCTATGCCGCTGGTCGCCTCGACCGCGACAGCGAAGGCCTGATGGTGCTGACCAACGACGGCGCGCTACAGGCGGCGCTGACGCAGCCCGGCAAACGCACAGGTAAAATCTATTATGTTCAGGTCGAGGGCGAGCCACAGGAGGCGGAACTCGCGGCGCTGCGCAGTGGCGTTAATCTGAAAGATGGCCCTACGCTGCCCGCAGGCATAGAAAAGGTCGACGAGCCCGCCTGGCTATGGCCGCGCCAGCCGCCGATTCGCGAACGAAAAGCGATTCCGACCAGCTGGCTCAAGGTGACGCTCTATGAGGGCCGCAACCGCCAGGTAAGGCGCATGACGGCGCATATCGGCTACCCTACGCTGCGCCTTATCCGCTACGCAATGGGCGACTATCGGCTCGATACGTTAGCGCCTGGCGAGTGGCGCGAGGCAGAGACATCGGCGTAAGGCTGCTCGCTCCTTTTTCATAACGTCAGGTTAACAATCCCGGAGGATCGATGTTTAAACCTCATGTCACCGTCGCCTGTATCGTTCAGGCCGAAGGCGAACTGTTAGTAGTAGAGGAGCGAGTTAAAGGTCGCGCCACCTGGAACCAGCCCGCCGGTCATCTGGAAGCGGACGAAACGCTGCTGGAGGCGGCCCGTCGCGAGCTGCGCGAAGAGACCGGGATTGATTGCGCGCTCGACTATTTCCTCGGCGTCCAGCAGTGGATCGCGCCGGACAAGACGCCTTTTGTGCGTTTCCTGTTTGGCGTTGATCTGCCCGAAAAACTGCCCACCGCCCCGCAGGACAGCGATATCGACTGCTGCTGGTGGCGCACAGCGGAGCAGATTATCGCCGCAGATAACCTGCGTTCGCCGCTGGTCGCTGAAAGCGTCAGGCTGTGGCAACAGGGCGCGCGCTATCCGCTGCATCTGATCGCGCCGTTTCAGTGGCCGTTTCACGAGGGTGCGCGCCACGCCGACGCGTGATAGAATACGCCGCCTGTTTTTTTATCGTAATCAAGAGTGCGTCATGTCTGACAACAGCCAGAAAAAAGTGATCGTCGGTATGTCCGGCGGCGTCGATTCTTCCGTATCCGCCTGGTTACTGCAGCAGCAGGGCTATCAGGTAGAAGGCCTGTTCATGAAGAACTGGGAGGAAGACGACGGCGAGGAGTATTGTACTGCCGCGGACGATCTGGCGGATGCGCAGGCGGTCTGCGATAAACTCGGCATCAAACTGCATAAAATCAACTTTGCGGCAGAGTACTGGGACAACGTCTTCGAGCACTTCCTCGAAGAGTACAAAGCGGGCCGCACGCCCAATCCCGATATTCTCTGCAACAAAGAGATCAAATTTAAAGCCTTCCTGGAGTTTGCGGCAGAAGATCTCGGCGCGGACTACATCGCCACCGGCCACTACGTGCGCCGCGCGGACGTCGACGGCAAAAGCCAGCTGCTGCGCGGACTCGACGGCAACAAAGATCAGAGCTATTTCCTCTATACGCTGAGCCATGAACAGATCGCCCAGAGCCTGTTCCCGGTGGGCGAACTGGAGAAGCCGGAGGTGCGCCGCATCGCCGAAGAGCTCGATCTCATCACCGCGAAGAAAAAGGACTCCACCGGCATCTGCTTTATCGGCGAACGCAAATTCCGCGACTTCCTTGGCCGCTATTTACCGGCGCAGCCGGGCGTGATTGAAACCGTGGATGGCCAGGTGGTCGGCGAGCATCAGGGTCTGATGTACCATACGCTGGGCCAGCGCAAAGGCCTGGGCATCGGCGGTCTGAAAGAGAGCAATGACGATCCCTGGTACGTGGTGGATAAAGACGTCGCGCGTAATCGCCTGATCGTGGCGCAAGGCGGCGACCATCCGCGTCTGATGTCGGTGGGTCTGATCGCTCAGCAGCTGCACTGGGTCGATCGCCAGCCTGTCACCGCCCCGCTGCGCTGTACGGTGAAAACGCGCTATCGCCAGACAGATATTCCCTGCGAGATCGTGCCGCGCGGCGAAGATCGCATTGAGGTGCGTTTCGACGCGCCGGTTGCGGCGGTGACGCCGGGCCAGTCCGCCGTCTTCTACCTCGGTGAAGTCTGCCTCGGCGGCGGCATTATCGAAGAGCGGCTGCCGCTGACCGCGGATTGAGTCGGCTTTGCTGACGCGTAGACAGGAGTAACCGTGGCTAAAAATTATTACGACATCACGCTGGCGCTGGCGGGCATTTGTCAGGCCGCGCATCTGGTTCAGCAGCTGGCGCATCAGGGCCAGTGCCAGCCGGAAGCGCTCAACGTCTCGCTGCGCAGCGTGATTGATTTAAATCCCGGCTCGACGCTGGCGGTGTTCGGCAATGACGAAGCTAACCTGCGCCTTGGACTGGAAACGCTGATGGCGGTACTCAACAGCAGCAGTCGTCAGGGCATGGGCGCAGAACTGACGCGCTATACGCTGAGCATGATGGTGCTGGAGCGCAAGCTGAGCGGCAATAAAACGGCGCTGGCTACCCTGGCGCAGCGCATCGGCCAGCTCGATCGCCAGCTGGCGCACTACGAACTCGGTTCAGAAACCATCACCAGCGCCATGGCCGGCATCTACGTTGATGTTGTCAGCCCGCTTGGCCCGCGCATTCAGGTCACCGGCTCGCCCGCCGTCTTGCAAAACCCGCTGTTGCAGAGTCGCGTACGCGCGACGCTGCTGGCGGGCATTCGCGCCGCCGTACTGTGGCAGCAGGTCGGCGGCGGTCGCTTTCAACTGATGTTTTCACGCCAGCGTCTGCTGGGCGAGGCAAAAACCATTTTATCCCGGCTCTCTCCGGCTTATTAAGCCGGTAAGCCCACACTGTAAACGATTCAGGAGTTGCACTGATGGAATTATCCTCTCTGACCGCCGTCTCACCTGTCGATGGTCGTTACGGCGATAAAGTCAGCCCGCTGCGCGCCATTTTCAGCGAATACGGTTTGCTGAAGTTCCGCGTTGAGGTTGAAGTACGCTGGTTACAAAAACTGGCGGCCACCGCAGAGATCAAGGAAGTTCCTGCATTTGATGCCGACGCAAACGCTTTCCTCGACGCAATCGTTGCTAATTTCAACGAAGAGGACGCGGCGCGCATTAAAACTATCGAGCGCACCACCAACCACGACGTAAAAGCGGTCGAATATTTCCTGAAAGAGAAAGTCGAGAGCGTGCCGGCGCTGCACGCGGTGTCAGAGTTTATCCACTTCGCCTGTACCTCTGAAGACATCAACAATCTGTCGCATGCGCTGATGCTGGAAAGCGCACGCCGCGACGTGATCCTGCCCTACTGGCAGCAGATCATCGACGCGGTTAAGCGTCTGGCACACGAGTACCGCGATATTCCACTGCTGTCGCGCACCCACGGCCAGCCAGCCACGCCTTCTACCATGGGCAAAGAGATGGCGAACGTCGCTTACCGTATGGAGCGTCAGCAGCGCCAGCTGAGTAAGATTGAGATCCTGGGCAAGATCAACGGCGCGGTAGGCAACTACAACGCGCACATCGCCGCCTATCCGGAGGTGGACTGGCACCAGCTGAGCGAGCAGTTCGTCACCTCGCTGGGCATTACCTGGAACCCCTACACCACTCAGATCGAGCCGCACGACTATATCGCCGAGCTGTTTGACTGCATGGCGCGCTTCAACACCATCCTGATCGATTTCGATCGCGATATCTGGGGCTACGTGGCGCTTAACCACTTCAAACAAAAAACCATTGCGGGCGAAATCGGCTCTTCCACTATGCCGCACAAGGTCAACCCGATCGATTTCGAAAACTCCGAAGGCAACCTGGGCCTGGCGAATGCGGTAATGCAGCACCTGGCGAGCAAGCTGCCGGTCTCACGCTGGCAGCGCGACCTCACCGACTCCACGGTGCTGCGCAACCTTGGCGTCGGCGTCGGCTACGCGCTGATCGCCTATCAGGCGACGCTGAAAGGCATTTCCAAGCTGGAAGTGAACCGCGAACGTCTGCTGGACGAGCTGGATCATAACTGGGAAGTGCTGGCTGAGCCGATTCAGACCGTGATGCGCCGCTACGGTATCGAAAAGCCGTACGAGAAGCTGAAAGAGCTGACGCGCGGCAAGCGCGTCGACGCGGCCGGCATGCAGGCCTTTATCGACAGCCTTGCGCTGCCGGAAGAGGAAAAAGCGCGCCTTAAACAGATGACGCCAGCTAATTATTTAGGCCGCGCCATCCAGATGGTTGACGATCTGAAATAAGCGCGGACGCAGGCGGGCCAGTCCCGCCTGCGTTAAGCTGTTGTTTAAATGTTTTTGCGTATACTTTATCCTAACTTAAATGCTCTGAGAGTAAGGAAAAGCCATGCGTGTTTTGGTTGTGGAAGATAATGCTCTGCTGCGCCATCATCTTGCAGTTCAACTGCGTGAAATGGGCCATCAGGTAGACGCAGCAGAGGACGCAAAGGAAGCTGACTATTTTTTACAGGAGCATTTGCCGGATATCGCGCTGGTCGATCTTGGCCTGCCGGATGAAGATGGCATGTCGCTGATCCGCCGCTGGCGCAGTCAGTCGGTGCGACAGCCGATTCTGGTGCTGACCGCGCGCGAAGGCTGGCAGGCCAAAGTCGAAGCGCTGGAGGCTGGCGCCGATGACTACGTCACCAAACCTTTCCATATTGAAGAAGTGGCTGCGCGCCTGCAGGCGCTGATGCGCCGCAACAGCGGACACGCTTCGCAAATTATCGACATGGCGCCGTTTCAGGTCGATCTCTCGCGCCGCGAGCTGACTATCAATGAGCAGCCGGTGAAGCTGACCGCTTTTGAATACACCATCGTCGAAACGCTGATCCGCAACGCGGGTAAAGTGGTGAGCAAAGACTCCCTGATGCTGCAGCTCTATCCCGATGCGGAACTGCGCGAAAGCCATACTATCGACGTGCTGATGGGTCGACTGCGTAAAAAAATTCAGGCGCTGCATGCGGATGAGGTGATTACTACCGTACGCGGTCAGGGATACCGCTTCGATCTCTGATGCGCTGGTTCCAACGTTATCGTCCGCTTTCGCTACGCGCCCGCTTTTTACTGGCATGTTCAGCTATTGTGCTGTTTCTCTCCCTGTCTTACGGCATGGTGGCCGTGATCGGCTATGTGGTGAGCTTCGACAAGAACACCTATCGCGTGATGCGCGGCGAAAGCAACCTCTTCTTTACGCTGGCGCAGTGGCAAAATAACCGCCTCACTATCGCCCAGCCGGAGCGGATGACGCTCAACTTTCCAACGCTGGTATTTATTTACGATGAACACGGCAAGCTGCTGTGGCAGCAGCGTGACGTGCCGGAAATTCGCGCCAAAATCCGCCATGAGTGGCTGCTGAAGCCCGACTTTTACGAGATTGACACCAGTAACCGCACCAGCGCGATGGCGATAGGCAACGATCTCTCGGCGCAGAAGCGGCTGCACGCCATTGATAACAATAACAACGACACCTTTACCCACTCCGTCGCGGTCAACCGCTATGACGCCACCACCAACCTGCCGGCGTTGACTATTGTGGTGGTGGACTCTATTCCGCAGGAGCTACAACACTCCGACGTGGTCTGGTCATGGTTCAGCTACGTGCTGGCCGCTAACCTTATTCTGGTGATCCCGCTGCTGTGGCTGGCGGCGCACTGGAGCCTGCGCCCGATTGGACATCTCGCTACGCAGGTTCGGGAGCTGGAAACCAGCCAGCGTGAAAACCTGGAGGATTCGCCGCCGCAGGAGCTGCGCAGCCTGGTGCGCAACCTGAACCTGCTGCTGAGCAACGAGCGCCAGCGCTATACCCGCTACCGCACTACCCTCTCCGATCTGACGCACAGCCTGAAAACGCCGCTGGCGGTGCTGCAAAGCACGCTGCGTTCGCTGCGTAACGGCAAAGATATCACCATTGAGCAGGCTGAGCCGGTGATGCTGGAGCAGATCAGCCGTATTTCGCAGCAGATCGGCTACTACCTGCACCGCGCCAGCATGCACGCGGATCATAACCCGCTGCTGCGCGACCTGCATCCGGTGTCAGTGCTGCTCGACAGCCTCTGTTCGGCGCTCAACAAGGTTTATCAGCTCAAAGGGGTTGAGATTACGCTGGACGTCTCGCCGGAAGTGACCTTTATCGGCGATAAAAACGACTTTATGGAAGTGCTGGGCAACGTGCTGGACAACGCCTGTAAATATTGTCTGGAGTTTATCGAAGTGAGCGTGCGGCAGACCGATCAGACGCTGCATCTGTTTATCGACGACGACGGCCCCGGCATTCCTGAAAGCAAGCGCGACCTGGTGTTCGTACGCGGCCAGCGCGCCGATACGCTGCGTCCAGGTCAGGGTCTGGGCCTGGCGGTGGCGCTCGATATTCTGGAGCAGTATGAGGGCCAGATTATCGCTACCTCCAGCGCGCTGGGCGGCGCGCGCATGGAAGTGATCTTCAGACGTCAGGAAGTCGAACATCGCCGCGAGTAGAAAGGCGCGCAGGCTGTTATACTTGCCTGCATTTACAGCCCTGTGTGGAACTACTCTATGGATTATCAGCTCGATCTTAACTGGCCCGACTTTATTCAGCGCTACTGGCAAAAACGCCCGGTGCTGCTCAAGCGCGGTTTTAAAAACTTTATCGACCCCATTTCTCCTGACGAGCTGGCCGGGCTGGCGATGGAAAATGAGGTAGACAGCCGCCTGGTCAGCCATAACGACGGTAAATGGCAGGTCAGCCATGGTCCCTTCGAGAGCTACGATCACCTGGGCGAAAACAACTGGTCGCTGCTGGTGCAGGCGGTGAACCACTGGCATGAGCCTTCCGCAGCGCTGATGCGCCCCTTCCGCTTTTTGCCGGACTGGCGCATCGACGATCTGATGATCTCCTTTGCCGTACCGGGCGGCGGCGTTGGCCCGCATTTCGATCAGTATGACGTCTTTATTATTCAGGGCACCGGTCGTCGTCGCTGGCGCGTCGGCGAGAAAGTGCCGATGAAACAGCACTGCCCGCACCCCGATTTGCTGCAGGTTGAGCCTTTCGACGCCATCATTGATGAAGAGATGGAGCCGGGCGATATTCTCTATATTCCACCGGGATTCCCGCACGAAGGCTATTCGCTGGAGAACGCCATTAACTACTCTGTCGGCTTCCGCGCGCCCAACGGCCGCGAGCTGATCAGCGGCTTCGCCGATTATGTGCTGGCACGCGAGCTGGGCAGCTACCGCTACAGCGATCCTGAGGTGCCGGCGCGCGACTGTCCGTCGCAGATCCTGCCGCAGGAGATTGAGGGCATTCGCAAGGTAATGCTCGACGTTATCGACCAGCCGGAGCACTTTGCTAACTGGTTCGGCGAGTTTATCTCCCAGTCGCGTCACGAGCTGGACGTCGCGCCGCCGGAGCCGCCCTATCAGCCCGATGAGGTTTACGATGCGCTGCAGCAGGGCGATACGCTGACGCGTCTTGGCGGCCTGCGCGTGCTGACGATTGGCGATGCGGTTTTCGTCAACGGCGAGCGCGTTGAGTGTTCGCAGCCAGAGGTGCTGAAGGCGCTGGCGCGTCGTCAGACGCTGAGCCTGGAGGATTTCGGCGAGGCGCTGGATGACCCGTCGCTGCTGGCGCAGATCGCGGCGCTGGTAAACGCCGGTTACTGGTACTTCGGCGACGCCGAGTAATCACCCGCAGACAGCCCAGACGTGAAAGCGCGGGTAGCGTGAGCCGAAAAGCAACGCCACCCGCGCCAGCAAAACGCCTCCTGACGGAGGCGTTTTTTATGCCTTTTTCTCTGCGGCCAGTTCCGCCAGCCGCACAATCACATCCACCGCCTGCGCCATAATATTGAGCGAAGCGAACTCGTGCTTGCCGTGGTAGTTATAGCCGCCGGTAAAGATGTTTGGACAGGGCAGCCCTTTCCATGAGAGCGCAGACCCATCGGTGCCGCCGCGAATCGGCTTCACCTTCGGCTCAATGCCGCAGTCGCGCATCGCCTGCAGCGCCAGCTCGATAATATGCGGATGCGGCTCGACCTTCTCGCGCATATTGCGATAGCTGTTGCTGATCTCCACCGTTACAGAGCAGTCTTTATGCAGCCCGGCGTTGATGCGTTCAGCAATTGCCGTCAGTACCTGCTTGCGCTGCTCGAAAGAGTCGGTGTCGAAATCGCGGATAATGTACTGCAGCTCGGCGTGCTCTACCGTCCCCTTCATCTGATGCAGATGATAAAAACCTTCGTAGCCTTCGGTAAACTGCGGACGCTCTTTTGCCGGCACTTCGGCATGAAACGCCGTCGCCACATCCAGCGCGTTCACCATCACGCCTTTCGCCGAGCCGGGATGCACGTTATTGCCGACAATCTTCACCACCGCGGACGCGGCGTTAAAGTTCTCATATTCAAATTCGCCCAGATCGCTGCCGTCGATGGTATAGGCCCAGTCGGCGGCAAAACCTTCGACGTCGAAATGGGAAGTGCCGCGGCCGATCTCTTCATCCGGGGTAAAGGCGACGCGGATAGCGCCGTGAGGAATATCCCCTTTGGCGAGACGCTCCATCGCCGTCATGATCTCGGCGATGCCCGCCTTATCGTCAGCGCCGAGCAGCGTTTTGCCGTCGGTGGTGATTAAGGTATGGCCAGTCAGCTTATGCAGCACCGGAAACATCACCGGCGACAGCACTTCTTCACCCATACCGAGCGCGATATCGCCGCCGCGGTAGTTTTCGATAATCTGCGGGTTTACGTTCTTCGCCGTAAAGTCGGGCGAGGTGTCCATATGCGAGATAAAGCCGATCACCGGCGTCGGCCAGTCGACGTTAGCGGGCAGCGTGCCCATTACGCAGCAGTGATCGCTAAGCGATACGTCAATAAAACCAAGCGCAATCAGCTCTTCCTGCAGCTTGCGCGCCAGCGTCCACTGCCCTTCGCTGCTGGGCACCTGACGCGCCTGCGGTTTTGCCTGCGTCTCTACCGCCACATAACTCAAAAACCGTTCAAGTAACTGATCCATATGCCATCCTTCAAAAGAAGCCGACTATTATTATCAACAGCCGCGTCCGACGCATGTTGCGTCATATCATTAACTGACAGGTTAACCTGCGTTGAGCATTTGCAGAAAGATCTTTTACCGCCGCGCTTAACATCTGTCGTCAGAGGAAGTTTATAAACGCGCATTCGCCTCTTTTCACCGCCAAAACATGGCATTGCCGCGTTTTTCAGGTATCATCGCGCCCTCTCGCTGGCTGGCCGACGTAAGCGGCTATGCTGTAACCTGTTCGACCTTATTACCGACTGAGTGACTAAAATGACGCAAACACGCGCGCAGCAGGCGCTGGTTACGCTTTCTGGCATCAGTAAAGCTTTCGACGGCAAGTCCATTATCAGCGACTTTAACCTGACCATCGACCACGGCGAATTTATTACCCTGCTCGGCCCGTCGGGCTGCGGCAAAACCACTATCCTGCGCCTCATTGCCGGGCTTGAAGAGGCCGACAGCGGCCGCGTGGTGCTGGACAACATCGACATCACCGACACGCCCGCCGAGCATCGCCACGTCAACACGGTGTTTCAGAGCTACGCGCTCTTCCCGCATATGTCCGTTTTTGAAAACGTCGCCTTCGGCCTGCGCATGCAGAAAACGCCAAATGCGGAGATCGCCGCGCGCGTCAGCGAGGCGCTGGCGATGGTGCAGCTGGAAAGCTTCGCCGATCGTCGCCCGCACCAGCTCTCCGGCGGTCAGCAACAGCGCGTCGCCATTGCGCGCGCGGTGGTGAATCGCCCCAAAGTGCTGCTGCTTGACGAGTCGCTCTCGGCGCTCGATTACAAGCTGCGCAGGCAGATGCAGAACGAGCTGAAAGCGCTGCAGCGCAAGCTCGGCATCACCTTTGTATTTGTCACGCACGATCAGGAAGAGGCGCTGACCATGTCAGACCGTATCGTGGTGATGCGCGACGGCAAGATTGAGCAGGACGGCACGCCGCGCGAAATCTACGAAGAGCCGAAAAACCTGTTCGTGGCGCGCTTTATCGGCGAGATCAACGTGTTTGATGCCGACGTTATCGACGCCAGCGATGCGCCACGCGTGCGCGCCCGCGTCGAGGGCCGCGAGTGCGATATTCACTGCGCCTTCCCGGTCAGCGCTGGCGATCGCCTGCATGTTCTGCTGCGTCCGGAAGATCTGCGCGTCGAGGAGGTGCACAGCGACCAGGCGATAGAGGGCCTGACTGGCTACGTGCGCGAGCGCAACTATAAAGGTATGACGCTGGAATCTACCGTCGAGCTGGAAAACGGCAAGCTGGTGACGGTCAGCGAATTCTTTAACGAGGACGATCCCGACTTCGATCACTCCCTCAATCAAAAAATGGCGGTGAACTGGGTTCCCAGCTGGGAGGTGGTACTGCCCTATGAAGCTGATGCGTAACCGTTTTCAGAAAGGCGTGACGGCGCTGATCGTCGGCTGGCTGGCGCTGTTCGTGCTGCTGCCGAACCTGATGATCTTTATCACCAGCTTTCTGACGCGCGACGATGCGCACTTCGTTCGCATGGCGTTCACCCTCAGCAACTATACGCGGCTGCTCGATCCGCTCTATGGCGAAGTGCTGCTGCACTCGCTCAATATGGCGGTTATCGCCACGCTCTGCTGCCTGCTGCTGGGCTATCCCTTCGCCTGGTGCCTGACGAAGCTGTCGGCGCGCCTGCGTCCGCTGATGCTGTTTCTGCTGATTGTGCCCTTCTGGACCAACTCGCTGATCCGTATTTACGGGCTGAAAATCTTTCTCAGCACGCGCGGCTGGCTGAACGACTTTCTGCTGTGGCTCGGCGTAATTGAGACGCCGTTTCGCATTATGTATACGCCTCAGGCGGTGATCCTCGGCCTGATCTACATTCTGCTGCCCTTTATGGTGCTGCCGCTCTACTCCAGCCTGGAGAAGCTGGATCGCGCCTGTCTGGAAGCGGCGCGCGACCTCGGCGCCAGCAAAGCGCAGACTTTTTTCCGCATTATCCTGCCGCTGACGATGCCGGGCATTGTCGCGGGCTGTCTGCTGGTACTGATTCCGGCGATGGGCCTTTTCTACGTGGCGGATCTGATGGGCGGCGCGAAGAACCTGCTGATCGGCAACGTCATCAAGAGCCAGTTCCTGAATATCCGCGACTGGCCGTTCGGCGCGGCGACCAGCATCGTAATGACGCTGCTGATGGGCCTGATGCTGCTGTTTTACTGGCGCGCCGCGCGCCTGCTGAATAAAAAGGTGGAGCTGGAATGATCGCACGCCTGCTACGCGGCGGCTTTATGGCCGCGATTTACGCCTGGTTTTATATCCCCATCGCGATCCTGATCGTGAACTCGTTTAACGCGTCGCGCTTCGGCATTAACTGGCAGGGATTCAGCACCCAGTGGTACAGCCTGCTGGTGAATAACGACAGCCTGATCCAGGCGGCGCAACATTCGCTGATGATGGGCGTGCTCTCTGCCAGCTGCGCGACGCTGATCGGCTCGCTCACCGCGGTGGCGCTCTACCGCTACCGTTTTCGCGGCAAACCCTTCGTCAGCGGCATGCTGTTCGTGGTGATGATGTCGCCGGATATTGTTATGGCGATCTCTCTGCTGGTGCTGTTTATGCTGCTGGGCATTTCGCTCGGCTTCTGGTCGCTGCTCTTTTCGCATATCACCTTCTGCCTGCCCTTTGTGGTGATCACCGTCTATTCCCGGCTGAAAGGCTTTGACGTGCGGATGCTGGAAGCGGCGAAGGATTTGGGCGCCAGCGAAACCACTATCTTGCGTAAAATCATTCTGCCGCTGGCGATGCCGGCGGTGGCGGCGGGCTGGCTGTTGAGCTTTACCCTGTCGATGGACGATGTGGTGGTCTCCTCCTTTGTGACCGGCCCAACGTTCGAGATCCTGCCGCTGAAGATCTATTCGATGGTAAAAGTCGGCGTCTCGCCGGAGGTGAATGCGCTGGCGACAATTTTGCTGCTGCTGTCGCTGCTGCTGGTCGGCGTCAGTCAGCTGTTGCTCCGTGATAAAACCAAACAGAGGATTGGATAATGAAGAAATGGTCTCACTGGCTGGCGGCTGGGGCGCTGGCGCTTGGCATGCAGGGCGCACAGGCTGACGACAGCAAAACGCTCTACTTCTACAACTGGACTGAATATGTGCCGCCGGGGCTGCTGGAGCAGTTCACTAAAGAGACCGGCATCAGGGTGATTTACTCTACCTATGAGTCCAATGAGAGCATGTATGCCAAGCTGAAGACCTGGAAAGATGGCGCCTACGATCTGGTGGTGCCTTCAACTTACTTTGTGGCGAAAATGCGCAATGAAGGCATGCTGCAAAAGATCGACAAGACGCAGCTGAGCAACTTCAAAAACCTCGATCCGAACCTGCTGAATAAGCCGTTCGATCCCAGTAACGACTATTCGATTCCCTATATCTGGGGCGCGACGGCGATTGGTGTCAATACCGACGCGGTAGACGCGAAGTCGGTGCAGAGCTGGGCGGATCTGTGGAAGCCGGAGTATAAGCAGAGCCTGCTGCTGACCGACGACGCGCGCGAAGTGTTCCAGATGGCGCTGCGCAAGCTGGGCCTGTCGGGCAATACCCGCGATCCGAAAGAGATCAACGCCGCCTATGAAGAGCTGAAGAAGCTGATGCCGAACGTGCTCGCCTTTAACTCTGATAATCCCGGCAACCCCTTTATGGAAGGCGAAGTGAATCTCGGCATGATCTGGAACGGTTCCGCCTATGTGGCGCGTCAGGCGGGCACGCCGCTTGAGGTGGTCTGGCCAAAAGAGGGCGGGATTTTCTGGATGGATAACCTGGCGATACCGGCTAACGCGAAAAACAAGGCGGGCGCGCTGAAGCTGATCAACTTCCTGCTGCGTCCCGACGTGGCGGCGAAGGTCGCGGAAACCATCGGCTACCCGACGCCGAACCTGGCCGCGAAGGCGCTGCTGCCGAAAGCGGTAGCGGAAGATCCGTCGCTCTATCCTTCAGCTGACATCATTAAGAATGGCGAATGGCAGAATGACGTCGGTGACGCCAGCGTGCTGTATGAGACGCTGTTCCAGAAGTTAAAGGCGGGACGTTAAAAAAAAAGGCGGCCTGGCCGCCTTTTTTTATACCCGTATCTTAACCGCTAAGCCGTTTGTAAAACAGACGGTTACTTATAAAGGCTGCGTAAGAAGCCATCGACAAAGTGCGGCACCACTTCGCTTGCCAGCCCGTAGTGACGCTCGGCAAACTCGTTGCCGACCTGGCTCGGCTCCAGATTCAGCTCCACGGTATGGGCGCCCTGCAGTCTGGCTTCATGCACAAAGCCCGCCGCCGGATAGACGTGCCCGGACGTGCCGATGGCGATAAAAAGATCCGCCTTCTCCAGTGCGTGATAAATTTCCTCCATGCCGATGGGCATTTCACCGAACCACACCACATGCGGGCGCAGCGGCGCAGGAAACTGACAGCAGGTGCAGCGATCGTCGGTCGTGAGATCCTCGCTCCATGAAATCACCTGCCCGCTGCTGGTGCAGCGCGCCTTCAGCAATTCGCCATGCATATGCAGCACGCGACTGTTGCCGGCCCGCTCGTGCAGGTTGTCGATATTCTGCGTCACCAGCAAAAAGTTGTCGCCCAGCACCTGCTCCAGCTCGGCCAGCGCCTTGTGCGCGGTGTTAGGCTGGATCTCGCTCGACTGCAGTGAACGACGGCGCGCATTGTAGAAACGCTGCACCAGTTCGGGATCGCGGCGGTAACCCTCCGGCGTCGCTACATCTTCAACGCGATGCTCTTCCCACAGGCCGTCGGCGGCGCGAAAGGTCTGGATGCCCGACTCGGCCGAGATGCCCGCGCCGGTCAGCACCACCACAAACGGCTGCGGATGAGCCGCCAGTTCCACCTGACGATCGCGTTCAAAAATACGCTGGCGAAAACGCTGGTGCACCTTGCGGCGGTTCTTCTTATAACGGGCGAGCCGCAAGCGTCGACGCGGTGTGCGCATAAAAACTCCTTGTGGGCGACGTCGGGTCGCCGCCAGAAAATCTCAAGTGTAGCGGCCGCATATGACAGCGCAATGCCGCCGTTTTCGCCCTGCTACTGGCCGCTCAGCACGCGCGCCGGATCGATGCGGCTGGCGCGTCGCGCCGGGTACCAGCTCGCCAGCAGGCTTAGCACAATGGCCGTCAGCAATACGGAGAAAACGTCCAGCCAGTGCAGCTCTGAAGGCAGAAAATCGATAAAGTAGATATCGCCCGCCAGTAAATGATGGCCGGTCAGCGATTCCAGCCCGCGCACTAAGGTAGTGAGATTGAGCGCCACCAGCACGCCGATAACCACGCCGCTGACGCTGCCGAGCAGCCCTGCCAGCAAGCCGTACCAGATAAAAATCGCGCGGATCAGACCATCTTTCGCACCCAGCGTGCGCAGTACCGCAATATCGCTGCTCTTGTCTTTTACCGCCATAACCAGCGTCGAGACGATATTAAAACAGGCTACGCCAATCACCAGCACCATCGCCAGATACATAATGGCGCGGATCATCTGAATATCGCGATACATATAGCCAAAGGTGCCAATCCAGCTGCGAATGTAGACGTAAGCGTGCGTCGCCTCGCCCGCATCGCGCACCAGCTTCACCGCCTGAAACGGGTCGCGCATCTTCAGGGCGATACCCGTGACACTGTCACCCATATCGAGATAGTTTTGCGCGTCCGCCAGCGGCACCAGCGCCAGACTGTGGTCCAGCATGCCGCTCAGCTGCAGAATACCGCTCACCTGCAGGCGAATACGCTTCGGCTGCAGCAGCTTCGTGCCGCCATCATTATTAGGGATCATGATGGTGATCCAGCTGCCCTGCTTCACGTTAAGCGCGCGCGCGATGCCGCCGCCTAAAATAATCTGCTGCTTGCCCGCGGCGAAAGTTGACCAGCCATCCCCTTCGACAAACTGGGGCAGCGCGCTGAGGCGCGGCTCCTGCGCCGGATCAACGCCTTTAACCTGCAGCGCCTGCAGCTTCGCGCCGCTCTCGATCAGGCCGGTGAAGTTAACATAGGGCGCAGCGGCGGCGATGCCGGGCACCTGCTCTACCGGCGCGATCAGCGATTGCCAGTTGCGGAACGGCTGATTCACCGCCTCGATCTCGCCGTGTGGCACCACCGCCAGAATGCGGTTATTTAGCTCGCGTTCAAAACCGTTCATGGCGCTCAGGCCAATGATCAATACCGCCACGCCCAGCGCAATGCCCAGCGTCGAGATAATGGAAATCAGCGACACCATACCGCCGCCGCGGCGGCCGCGGCTGAAGCGCAGCCCTAACAACAGGGATAACGACGAACCCATCAGAGCGCTCCTGCTAAGGTCACCTGCTCGCTTAACTGACCGTCGCGCATCTCCATCTGACGCGACAGGCGTTTCGCCAGATGGAGATCGTGCGTCACCACCAGAAAGGCGGTGCCCTGACGGACATTCAGCTCGCCCAGCAGTTCAAAAATCGCGTCGGCGTTACGCGCGTCGAGGTTGCCGGTTGGCTCATCCGCCATCACCAGGCGCGGACGGTTCACCAGCGCGCGGGCGATAGAGACGCGCTGGCGCTCGCCGCCCGACAGCTCTGACGGACGATGATGCGCGCGCTTCTCCAGCCCCACCGCCGCCAGCATCTCACGCGCGCGCTGCTGCGCTTCCGCTTTGCCGGTCTTGCCGATCAGCAGCGGCATCGCCACATTCTCCAGCGCGTTAAAGTCGGGCAACAGGTGGTGGAACTGGTAGATAAAGCCCAGCTCGCGGTTGCGCAGCGCCGCTTTGGCGGAAGAGGACATGGCGTTCAGCGACTGGCCGTCAAATACCACATCGCCAGAGGTCGGCGCGTCCAGGCCGCCCAGCAGATGCAGCAGCGTACTTTTGCCGGAGCCGGAGCTGCCGACAATCGCCACCAGTTCGCCGGGCTGCAGGCTAAAAGTGACGTTGCGCAGCACATCAGTCTGCACGCTGCCTTCCTGATAGCGCTTGCACAGCTCGCGGCACTGCAACAAAGGGGTGTTACTCATAACGTAAAGCCTCAGCGGGTTGAACGGCGGCGGCGCGCCAGGAGGGATAGAGCGTCGACAGCAGCGCGACAACCATTGCCGTCACGGCGATGGTCACCACCTGCCAGAGATTGATGTCGACCGGTAGCGCCGCGCCATCCAGAAACAGGCCGATAACCGGCATCAGATTATTAAGCTGGCTGGCCAGCAGCACGCCCAGCAGCGTGCCGAGCAGCGCGCCGATAATTCCGGCGCTGGCGCCCTGCACCATAAAGACCGCGACAATCTGACGGCGCGTCAGCCCCTGGGTTTGCAGAATAGCCACCTCGCCCTGCTTCTCCATGATCAGCAGGCCCAGCGACGTATTGATATTAAAGGCGGCGACAGCGACGATCAGGCTAAGCAGCAGCCCCATCATATTTTTCTCCATGCGCACCGCCTGGAACAGGTCGCCTTTGCGTTCGCGCCAGTCTTTCCACACCAGTCCGGCAGGCAGCGACTGCTGGCTCAGGGCATCCACCTGCAGCGGCTTATCCAGCCACAGCCGCCAGCCGGTGACGTTGCCCGCCGGATAGCGCATCAGGCGCGAGGCGTCCTGCTGGTTGACCAGGATCTGGTAGCCGTCCACCTCGCTGTTAGCCGCGTAGGTGCCTGCAACGGTGAACAGCCGCTGGCTCGGCACGCGTCCCATCGGGGTAAACTGGCTAACCGACGGCACCATCAGACGCAGCTCGTCGCCGCGTTTGACGCCAAGCTGCGCCGCCAGCTGCTCGCCGAGGATGACGTTATACTGGCCCGACTGCAGCATGCTCTGCGGCGTATTGACCAGAAACGGCGTAAGGGGATCTTTTTGATCGGGCTGAATGCCGAGCATCACGCCGACCGACACGTTATGCGCGCTCTGCAATACCACGTCGGCGGTCGTGAGCGGCGCCATGCGGCTGACGCCCGCCAGCTTAAGGCTGTCGGCGGGCTGCTGCTGCGGGTTAATGCTGCCTTTGTCGCTGGTGATCAGCGCCTGCGGCATCAGCCCAAGGATATTGCCCTCCAGCTCGCGTTCAAAGCCGTTCATCACCGACAGCACAGTGACCAGGGCCAGCACGCCGAGCGTGATGCCGATAGTGGAGAGCCAGGAAACGAAGCGACCAAAGCGATCCGATGCTCGCCCGCGCATATAGCGCAGGCCGATAAATAGCGCGACAGGTTGATACATGTATTCCGTCTTGGCAGTTGCCTGAAAGTAGACCAGTGATGATAAAGGAGGCGTTCGGTTTATGAAACCTCTAACCCTCTGAGTACGCGGCAAAGTGTGGCCGATTTTTGTTAAAAAGAAATCCCGGCGCTGCTGGTTGCGCGTTTAATCGCCTGCCGTCCGGGTAAGCTACACTATAAGGTGTAGTCAGCAACCGGCTCTTCAGGCGCGGGAGTAAACACCATGTTCAAATATCCCAAAGGCAGCATTGTGAAACACAAATCGGGAGAGATTAAAGGCGAGATCGTTAACGTTTTTGAACAGGGAGACGCGCCAGCCGGTTACTACGTCAGATGGGACGACGGCAACCACAGCTATCATCTGGAAACAGAGTTGAGCTGGGCGAATATCGATCGTCCGCGTATGCACTATACCCAACCATCCGCTAAATAACTCGGTCACCGCGCAAAGGAAAAACCGTCGCAGCAGGTGATCGCCAGGGCGTAATGTGGAATCATGGCGCCCTGGAAAAAATGGAGAGAACCACAAGATCCCATGTCCGAACAGACCCGCTATGCCCTGCCCGTAAAACCCGGCGATCGTCGCCAGCTCGGCCAGCTGATCGGTGCCGCGCACGCGGTAGAATGCGCCAGCATTACCGAGCGCCACGCCGGTCCGGTGTTGATGATCACTCCCGATATGCAAACCGCGCTGCGTTTGCTGGATGAAATCCGCCAGTTTACCGATCTGCCCGTCAGCCACCTCGCCGACTGGGAAACGCTGCCTTACGACAGCTTCTCGCCCCATCAGGACATTATTTCGGCCCGCCTGTCAACGCTGTACCAGCTGCCGACGATGGCGCGCGGCATGCTGATTATGCCGGTGAATACCCTGATGCAGCGCGTCTGTCCGCATCCTTATCTTCACGGTCATGCGCTGGTGATGAAGCAGGGACAGAAACTGTCGCGCGATCGCCTGCGCGATCAGCTGGAGCAGGCGGGCTACCGCCACGTTGACCAGGTGATGGAGCACGGCGAATACGCCACGCGCGGCGCGCTGCTCGACCTCTTTCCAATGGGCAGCGAGCAGCCCTATCGCATCGACTTTTTCGACGATGAGATCGACAGCCTGCGCCTGTTCGACGTTGACAGCCAGCGTACGCTGGAAGCGGTGCCGGCG
Source organism: Pantoea sp. UBA5923 (assembly GCF_002431095.1). NCBI lineage: Bacteria > Pseudomonadati > Pseudomonadota > Gammaproteobacteria > Enterobacterales > Erwiniaceae > Pantoea > Pantoea sp. UBA5923. Next base: position 21,585 of record NZ_DJDN01000060.1, read on the forward strand.
ATCAATCTGCTGCCGGCCCATGAATTCCCTACCGACAAAGCGGCGATCGAGCTGTTTCGCACCCGCTGGCGCGAACTGTTCGACGTGCGCCGCGAACCGGAACATATCTATCAGCAGGTCAGCAAGGGCACGCTGCCTGCCGGGATCGAATACTGGCAGCCGCTCTTTTTTGAGCAGGAGCTGCCGACGCTGTTCAGCTATCTGCCCGACAATACGCTGATTGTGAACTGCGGCGATCTTAACGGCAGCGCGGAGCGTTTCTGGCAGGACGTCGAAGCGCGCTATGAAAACCGCCGCGTCGATCCGATGCGCCCGCTGCTGACGCCGACCACGCTGTGGCTGCGTCCGGATGCGCTGCTGGGCGAGCTGAACCACTGGCCGCGCGTGCAGATGACCAACGAGGCGCTGCCGGAGAAAGCCGCCAACACCAATCTTGGCTATCAGCCGCTACCGGATATCGCGGTACAGGCGCAGGCCAAAGCGCCGCTCGATCCGCTGCGGCAGTTCCTCGACGGCTTCAGCGGTCAGGTCACCTTTTCGGTAGAGAGCGAAGGCCGCCGCGAAAGCCTGCAGGAGCTGCTGGCGCGCATTAAGCTGCGCCCGCAGACGGTACAGCGTTTCGATGAGGCAAACGACGAACGCTTTACGCTGATGATCGGCGCCAGCGAGCGCGGCTTTGTGGATACGCTGCGCGACCGCGCCCTGATCTGCGAAAGCGATCTGCTGGGCGAGCGCGTGAGCCGTCGCCGCCAGGATACGCGCCGCACCATTAATCCCGATATTCTGATCCGCAACCTGGCCGAGCTGACGCCCGGTCAGCCGGTGGTACATCTGGAACATGGCGTCGGCCGCTATATCGGCCTCACCACGCTGGAAGCGGGCGGCATTATGGCGGAGTATCTGATGCTCTCCTATGCCAACGACGCCAAACTCTACGTGCCGGTGTCGTCGCTGCATCTGATTAGCCGCTACGCCGGCGGCGCGGATGAAAATGCCCCGCTGCACAAGCTGGGCAGCGACGCCTGGACGCGCGCGCGGCAGAAAGCAGCGGAGAAAGTGCGCGACGTCGCCGCCGAGCTGCTCGATATCTACGCCCAGCGCGCGGCGAAAGCGGGTTACGCGTTTAAGCACGACCGCGAACAGTATCAGCTCTTTTGCGAGAGCTTCCCCTTTGAAACCACGCCGGATCAGGCACAGGCGATTAACGCTGTGCTGAGCGATATGTGCCAGCCGCTGGCGATGGATCGCCTGGTGTGCGGCGACGTCGGCTTCGGCAAAACGGAAGTGGCGATGCGCGCCGCTTTTCTCGCCGTCGAGAACCACAAGCAGGTCGCGGTGCTGGTGCCGACCACGCTGCTGGCGCAGCAGCACTACGACAACTTCCGCGATCGCTTCGCCAACTGGCCGGTGCGCATCGAGATGCTGTCGCGCTTCCGCAGCGCCAAAGAGCAGACACAGGTGCTGCAGGAAGCAAGCGAAGGCAAAATTGATATCCTGATCGGCACCCATAAGCTGCTGATGAGCGATCTGAAGTGGCACGATTTAGGGCTGCTGATCGTCGACGAAGAGCACCGTTTCGGCGTGCGCCACAAAGAGCGCATCAAGGCGATGCGCGCCGACGTCGATATCCTGACGCTGACCGCGACGCCGATCCCGCGCACCCTGAATATGGCAATGAGCGGCATGCGCGATCTGTCGATTATCGCCACGCCGCCTGCTCGTCGTCTGGCAGTAAAAACCTTTGTGCGCGAGTACGACGCGCTGGTAGTACGCGAGGCGATCCTGCGTGAAGTGCTGCGCGGCGGCCAGGTCTACTATCTCTACAACGACGTTGAAAACATTGAAAAGGCAGCGCAGCGGCTGGCAGAGCTGGTGCCGGAAGCGCGTATCGCCATCGGCCACGGTCAGATGCGTGAGCGCGACCTTGAGCGGGTGATGAACGACTTCCACCATCAGCGCTTTAACGTGCTGGTCTGTACCACTATTATCGAAACCGGTATCGACATCCCGACCGCCAATACCATTATTATCGAGCGCGCCGACCACTTCGGTCTGGCGCAGCTGCACCAGCTACGCGGCCGCGTTGGGCGTTCACACCACCAGGCTTACGCCTGGCTGCTGACGCCGCCGCCCAAGGCGATGACCGGGGACGCGCAGAAGCGTCTGGAAGCGATCGCCTCGCTGGAGGATCTCGGCGCGGGTTTCGCGCTGGCGACGCACGATCTGGAGATCCGCGGCGCGGGCGAACTGCTGGGCGAAGAGCAGAGCGGCCAGATGGAGACGCTGGGCTTCTCGCTCTATATGGAGCTACTGGAGAACGCGGTGGATGCGCTGAAGGCGGGGCGCGAGCCGTCGCTGGAAGATCTCACCAGCAATCAGACCGAGATTGAGCTGCGTATGCCCGCCCTGCTGCCGGAGGATTTTATTCCCGACGTCAATACGCGCCTGTCGCTCTATAAGCGCATCGCCAGCGCCGACAGCGAAGAGGAACTGCAGGAGCTGAAGGTTGAGATGATCGACCGCTTCGGCGTACTGCCGGATGCGGCACGTAATCTGCTGGATATCGCGGTGCTGCGGCTGATGGCGCGCAGTCTTGGCATCCGTAAAATCGAAGTGAGCGATAAAGGCGGCTTCTTTGATTTTGCGCCGCAGAACAGCGTCGATCCCGGCTGGCTGATTAGCCTGCTGCAGAAAGAGCCGCAGCAGTGGAAGCTGGATGGCCCGACCCGCCTGCGCTTTACGCGTGATTTGGCCGAGCGCAAGCTGCGTATGGAGTGGGTGCAGAGCTTTATGGCCCAGCTGCGCGAAAACCGCGTCTGATTGTAAAAGGCAACGTCTCCCGCCAGGCGGGAGACGTTATTTTTATTTCAGCGCCATCGCATCGCGCAGCGTAAAGAAGAGATCGGTCTGATCGGTCAGTCCCACCACGTTCGCCGCCCAGGGGCCATAGGCCGCGATACGCAGCTGCGTGCCGGTATGTCCCTGCGAGTCGCTGTCTGAGTTGCCGTAGCTGATAGTCATCACCGCACCATCTTTGGTATTCAGCGCCTGCGTCAGGCCTGGCGCCTTCGTCTCATTGGCGATGATCTGGCTGCTGTGCGCGTGATCCGCCGTGACGACCACCAGCGTATTGCCCTCTTCGCGCGCGAAGGCGAGCGCCTGCTGCACCGCTTCGTCGAGATCGACAGTTTCGCCGATTTGGCCACACGGGTTCGCCGCGTGATCTTCTTTATCGATCGATGCACCCTCCACCTGCAGGAAGAAGCCGTTCGGGTTGGTTTTAAGCAGATCTATCGCTTTTGCGGTCATCTGCGCCAGCGTCGGGGTAGCGACCGGACGCTCTTTATTAACCTCGCAGGTTACCGCTGGCTGGTCGATGTTGCCGTGATAGCTCGCCTTTGGCCCTTTCCAGCGCACCGGCATATTGCCATCGGCAAACAGGCCGAGCAGCGGTTTCTGGTCACTGGCGGCGGTCACGGCGTTCAGCCCCTGCCAGTCGCTCACCAGCTGATATCCCCGCGCCTGCGCCTGCTCACGCAAAGTTTTACCCTGATAGTCGCCCGCTTTCGCCACTTCGTTAAAGGATTTTGCGCCGCCGCCCAGCACCACGTCGGCGCGCGTTTTCAAAATTTGCTCGCTGATCGATCCTCTGCCGCCCTTCTCCAGCGCGTTGCTGGCGCACAGCTCGCTGGTTTTCTCCGGACCGTAGCATTTACGGCTGGTGACGTGCGCCATCAGCGCGGCGGGCGTGGCGTCCTGTAGCTCCGCCGTAGAGACGTTGCCGGTCGCTTTACCTGCCGCTTTGGCGATCTCCAGCAGGGTTTGCTGATCTTTACCGTTGACGTCGACGCCGATAGCGCCGTTATAGCTCTTGGTGCCGGTGGCCCACGCGGTGGCAGACGCGGCGGAATCGGTAACGTAGTCCGGCTTATGCGTTTTTTTATCCAGCGAATAGTGGGTGTACTGACCGGTCAGCGGGAGCGCATCCAGCCCCTTAAAGAAACCGCCTGCGCCCTCCGCCAGATTGCGCGCCGCGGTGATTTCTGAGTCGCCCATGCCGTCGCCGATCAGCAAAATGACGTTTTTCGCCGTGGTGTTGCGCAGCGACGCTTTCAGCGCCTCTGTCTGATCGCCGGTCAGGCGCCGCGCGCCGCCGTGTTGAGTAATGTCTCCGCTTGCGGCGCGCGACCAGGCTGCGTCCGTTTGCGCGCTGGCGGTTTCGGCATGCACAGAGAAGCTCACCACTGAAGCGAGCAGCGAGAAGGTAAAGAGGCGCATCTGTTTCATCTTGTGTTCCCTTATTAGCAAAATTTACCAGAAGTTTCAGCTGTTAAGTCTGTGATGCTTTGGTGACATTTTTGTGGCTGTGGGATTTCTTTTTGATGACAATCTAACCGAGCTGCGCAGTGATAAATCGATTCGAACAGAGCTTAAGCGGATAGAAAAAAAGAGAAAAATAGTGCTTGACCCTTTTCAGCCGACTCCCTATAGTAGCGCCCCGTTGACCCAGCAAGGTCGGCAAACAAAATGTGGTGAGGTGTCCGAGTGGCTGAAGGAGCACGCCTGGAAAGTGTGTATACGGCAACGTATCGGGGGTTCGAATCCCCCTCTCACCGCCATAATTAGTAGGACGTTGAGCGGACAAACCCACGTGTAGACTGAATCCAAAGACTACATAAAGACAACGGAACTACAAAAGCAGTATAAAAAAGTGCACTTGAAATGCACGCGCATCTCGGATGCAAAGAAAAAGCCTCTGGTTAACGCCAGAGGCTTTTCTGTTTGTGTCTAATGTCAACGGAATATTTCAAGGTGCTGCAATCCCATCGCAACACCCTTCTTCCTTATATGTGCTTTCCCTGACGCTCAGATCGTCAGACGGGACTCGTCATCGTCGTCAGGCTCCTGGGGCGTGCTCACTTGGATGCTGTCCTAGAGCCATCACTGGATCTGCCGATGTGGAATTATTCTATATTCGAAGCGGGGCCTTATAATATGCCCCGTAAAGTCATATGATTCGCTCGCACACAGCAGCACAAATAACCATAAAGTAACACACCTTCATGATTGCCCGCTTTAAGCGGGCTTTTCCTTTTCTGCGCCCAGACGCCCCTTTATGCACCCCTTACCATAAGCCAGCGGTCCCGCAGCCTGCTCAGATCGGCGCGGCATGTAGCTAACGCGTCACCAGGGCTCGCTTGACGCCAGATCAAAAGCAAAACCCTGAGCGTGCGTCACACCAACGAGCGAACGCAACTGAAAGCACTGGATGCAGCCAAGTCCCTCCCCCCTCTATCCTTACGGACTCGACTGGTTTTTACATACCTCGATTGTGAGGGATGTAAAATCTGCGACTCTTCGCCGGTCAATGCCTTGTCTAAAGCCCCGATGTATTCAAGAGTTTCTGCCAGGTGCATCCAGCCAGTTATCAATACGCTTGCCAAATCTCTTTGCTACGCCAGTAACGTTGATCCAGCCTTCTATATTGAAGCGAACTGTTTCACCTTTGTAGTTCAGTGGGACAATGTTCATTCGGTAGTCCTACAGAAAGTGAGCCTGTCGCACAGAGAAACTCGCCCCAGAGAGGTCCGCACCTATACGGGTTTCTCTCAGGCTCGCTTTCTGTAGGCTCTGAGTTGTTGTTTGCGCGTGCGAGGCGCATAAAAAAGCCCTGCAGATGCGGGGCTGATGTTGCTCTGTCAGAGGAAGAGAATCTTCTTGGGGTTTGTCATCTCAAACATTGCTCTTTGATGTACTGCTGCAGATAACTCACTTGCCCGGAGATGGTGCTGATTCGCTCTCTGAGAGTGAAATAATCCCGTTGAGCGGAGTCGTTAAGTCGGGCGGTGGTTGCGCCGCCCACGCTGCCGTTGGAGGTGGGTTGCTTCTCACATATTACGTTGAGCTGCACCCTGCGCTTGCCAGAATCGACATCCCGACGCAGATCGCTAATGGTGTCTTTCGCATCAGCTAACTCCTTTGTGTATTTCGCGCTGAGCGCGGCAACGTCACGCTGGCGGACCTGCATATCGTCAATCGTCTGCTGGCGCTCGGTAGCCAGGCTGTCAGCGGTAACGTATTTTCCGTGGTAAAGAATTGCTACCCGGCAGACCACAATAAGCGCCACCAGCAGCAGGCCAAAAATTAGTGCTCGCCAGCTAAATGTCATTTGGACCATCCGCCAGGCACATTGAACGTTCCATGTTGCGGCGATTCATCAGACCACGAAACTTCATACCACCGGCATAAACCCAGCGGCGCAACTCTTCACATGCACCATCCTGATCGCCTGCGGTCAGCTTCTTAAGCAACGTTGATTTAGAGAATGCGCCGGAACCGACGTTGTAGGTGAAGCTGTAGAGCACAGCGCGCTGATATTCATTAAGCGGAACCTTGACCAGGCCGTCTACGGTTTTCTTTACCGGCTGTAGGTCATTCTACATCAGGCGATCGCATTCGCGGTCACTGTAGGTTTTGCCCTTAACGATGTCGGTGCTCGTATGCCCGTCGCAAATCGTCCAGACCCCGGCCACGTCTTTGTAAGGAACGTAAAAGCGCCCTTCCACACCATCCTTGCCGCCGAGGAATACCGTAGCGATAAGCATGGATCCGCCACCTGCGGCAGCGATCAGCTTGTTCCGCAGGCTTGTTGAAATAGCCATGACTATTCCTCGCCCAGCTGGTCGGAAGATATGTAGCCTCGTTCTTCCAGCTCATTTATCTGTGCCAGAGAAACTTTCCGTTTGAAATAAACGTTAATGGCGAACGTCAGCAGCGCGACGACAATACCGGCTATGACACCAACAGCACGCCATTCGTCTGGACTGAGCCGTGTAAGCAACCCGTTGGCAACCGTACTGTAGGCAACACCAGATGCAAGTTTGCTCATATCAATGCTCATGCTCACCTTCGTGATTACGGTCGGTGATGTCAGTAGTCGATGAAAATGCGCATCAGCCATATCTTGCAAAGGTTAATTTGGATTGACTGGCTGGGCGCAGAAAAAGAAAAGGCCCGCCGAAGCGAGCCTTTTTTACTTAAAAGGGAGTCAGTCTTGTTCATCAAAAAGTGATTCCAAAAAACAGCGCTGCTGGGGGCTTAAAATCCATCCGTCCAGACGGTCTACCTTATTTTCATGCTTCTCACTTTTCTCTTCATATCCATCCATGTTGTCATTTCTCCCTGCCAGTAAATCCAGAAACATAGCTCAACCTTAAATGTATAATCACTAAACAATTAGCACGCTTATTATCTTGCGCATTATCGATTAGATTTTATACACCGCTAATTAAGAATAATCCTAACTAAAAAAGTTTAAAAAACGTGAAGTGAGTTTTGTTCTTATCTTAAGAGCCTTGACACACATACCGGGACCAATGTCAAGAATCCGCCTGAGCGCGGATTTTTTTGGAAAAAATCGCCTACTACCACGGGCCACTAAAACCGAAGTGTGCAGTGATTGGCTAGGATGAAAACGAAAAAATTAGATAATATCTTTCTTATAAATAAAGGAAGATTTCTATGGCTGATATCCGTAACTTTTCTCAACTCGAAGCTCTTGCAAATATCGCAACCCACAAATTTGTTTGGAGCGAACTTAATGGCAAAGGAAAGCTGAAGATTTATACAAAAGCTGGAATAGTTGCATATACTTTCATCCCGGGACTTAAGCGGTTTGTTGAGCACAATCCACCTCTGAGTGACGAGGCATGGGTGATCAGTCATGGAATCTTCGATTTTGACGTGGGCTATTTTTTAATGACGGCCCACCTCTTCTATGCGAAAACTGGCTTTTGATCTGATGCGCTGCTTTCAAGCCAGCCGTACTGCCACTTAGCTAGTTTGGAGAAAATGAAAAGGCACCGCAGAAGCGGTGATTTGGTGTTGCTGGGTGCCACAGTTTCTGATCCGCCCAGACGAATCCTCATAACCCATCAGCGGCTTTGGTTCCCGTCTCATCCTTTCAGAGCCGAGCCTTTCCTGCTGGCTGCTGGCTGCTGGCTGCTGGCTGCTAGAATTCAGACCAAAAAAAAGCCCCACGGCATAAGTCCGCAGGGCGTTAGTGTCCACTTAGAAAAGGCGGACTGTTTTGTTGCCGCTCAACAACAAGACGTAGCTTTCATTATTAGTGAATATATCCCTGACTTCCGGAAAAGTAAATAGCCCGCAATAAAATAACGAGCTATTTCCTTATACCCTAAGCAGTGACCTTATTGAGCGCTGCGTCTGCCCACAACTCCTCTACTTCAAGCTTGCCTATGAGCGTTTCGTAAAACTGCTTACCGATCTTCTCCCAGGTAGCCTGGCTGATGGCGTCGGTAATCTGGCAAATGGCTCAATAGCCACGATTGAAGGAATGCGCTCATACCCGCGACCGCCACACTGCTTACAGTCGCCCATGACTGGCACACCCTGCAGCTCCGTTTCTTTGCGCATCACCGCGCGCCCTCGCCCGTTGCAGTCCCGGCACGCCGAAGATATAACACCTTTGCCTGTGCAGGTTTTGCAGCGCACCCGGACCTGCTCACGCACTTCGCGGCGGCCGGCGCAAGACAGCATCGACTTCATCGCCACGACTTCAGCGGCGATAAAGCTGATGGCGTTGCAGCACTCGCACGGCTTAACGCTGGCGACGCTGCGGCAATAATCGAGGTAGGCGTATGTTGTGATCTCATGCATTACGGCTGGTTTAATATCTGTATCGAGCTTGCGAAGGGCGGCAACCCGATCGCAGGTTTGTAGTACAAATTCAGTTAACAGGGATACGGCGCATGCGGCGTTGTTCTCGCTTACTCCCACTTTCCTTATGAAAGCAGCGTAACCCAGCGGCGCGCGGCTCTGCGTCATCCCCATCGCGGCCATATAGTCAGTACCGGAAAGTGACTCAGATGCTGTTGCTGGCGGCATACCGGCAAAGCTCGCTGTCTTCGCAAAATGATATTTTACTGTGGCTTCAAGGCTCATGCTGCTTCGCTCCTCTGCTTAATCAGCTCTCTGGTTTTCTGCCGGTAGTGCGCTGCCAGCTCCTGCAACTCTTCTCGCGTAATGAAGGCAGTAGAAACAGAGACCGAGTATCACAAGCAGATTCTGGCGAGTGCGGCAATGTACGTAGAGCACCACATCAGCACCAAATACCAGAAGGTCAGCAACGAAGCTGGCCGTCAGATTCACGCAGTGCAGAAGTTTAAAGGCAGATGCACCCCGCTTATCTAGAGGTGAAAATGCTGACCCAGACAGACTGAAAGAACTGCTTCACTATGACCCGGAAACGGCTGCACTTACGTGGCTTGCTAAACGAAGAGGGCAGATTTCACCTGGTGACATCGCCGGTTATACAAACCGGGATGGTTACTCAGAAATTAGCGTCGATTGCAGAACCTATAAGGCAAAGCGCCTCGCAATTCTCTACATGACCGGAAGCATTCCTGATGTCGTTGACCACATCAACGGCATAACCGGTGATAACGCCTTTCGGAACTTAAGAGCGGCCACTCAAGCACAGAACACGCGCAACTGTCGAGGCCATAAAGACAGCAAGCTCGGCATCAAGGGGCTTTACCAGATGCGGAGCGGAAAATACAACCCAACAATTTGCGTTGATGGCAGGCAAATACATATCGGTGTTTACACTTCTCTTGATAGTGCGATTGAGGCAAGAGAAGCGGCATCTAAAAAGTACTATGGAGATTTCGCCCGCATGGGCAAATCGATGCATCCAAAAGACCTTTTTTGATTGTGGGAATAAATGCTTTTTTATTCTCATTTTTAGGATTAAAATTCACACGCTAAGCTTAATTACAATAAATACTTAGAAAAATGGATGATTACTGGTACGGAATGTTAACTGGAGCAGTTCTCGGACTGGCTCTCTCCTGGTGGTTGCACAGCGAAGAATTAAAGAAACTTCAAAAGAAGATTAAGCAATACGAAAAAATACTTTGGGACGAGTAAACCCAGAGACTCCCAAACCCGCTACGGCGGGTTTTTTATTGCGTGAAACAAACAGATATAGTGACACCGCAATGGCCTGTTGCGACAAGTCATGACGGTGCATTCGCACCAGACGCGTAATGACGTTACGAGAGATTTGCGCTTTTGGCTCCTGCAGGAATGCAGGGGCCATTTTTTTAACTCACTTAATCGAATTAAAGAACCCACTATGAACTATGCCATCGCGGGCGGTGCCGTAGTGGGCGCCGCTTACTTTCATGAATCCCAGCTTGATCGCCTTGTCCGCCGCCTGCACGCCGGGCTGCGCTCTGTTATCGACATTCTGAATCAGAGAGGTAAGCCGTAATGGAGATTTGACTACCAATAAAGGGAGATGAGGGCATTGCTGAAGTATCGAACATGAGAAACGTAAGGTCTGTTGACCGAGTTCTTCGGTCTGGGCAAAAGCGCTATGGAAGGCCGCTAACGAAGAGAACTGACAAATACCGTTATCGCAACCCGTATCAGACACGTCACACGTTTGCGACGATGCATATCAGCTCGGGTGCTAACCTCCTCTGGCTCTGCAAGCACATGGGGCATAAAGGCCCAGACATGCTGTTCAGAAATTACGGCTCCTACCTGGGCGATTACGATGGGCACCTGTCAAGGCCGGGGATCAAAACCGGAAGCGAATAACGGGGCAATTTGAAAAAATGTACGTGTAGTGCACGTGAAAAAGGATCCTTTTATGAAACCATTTAATATAAGCAAGTTACGGAGATATAAACGCGGGTTCGAATCCCCCTCTCACCGCCATCATTTCGAAGAAGAGTCTGAACTTTGGTTCAGACTTTTTTTGCCTGTCGCTCAGTGAGAGGACGGTAAACGCCCTGCCCCTGCCGGGTTCGACAACTGGCGCAGCAGGATAAAGAGCGAGCCTGCGATGCTGCACGCAGCGGATTAACTCCTTTTAGTGCTGCTATTCCGATTCAATTAACGTTTTCATGGTCCCAAGTGAAATGTTCGCAAGTCATTTTACCTGGCATCACGCGTTCCGCTTTTTAAAACGGGAGGCGAAGATAAAAGATACCCTGAAGCAACTGATCCAGTCGTCATGAGTAATAGGGCGGCCTGTTCTCGTGTAAAGTTGCGAGCGTTGTATATCTTGTTAAATCCTTAAGTAACCGCCGGGCTTTGAGAGCGTAGTGGTAAGCGCTGTAATCAAATGCCGTCGCGGCTTTAATCTTTAAAAATCAGGCGGAAAAAAGCCGCAAAGGCAGCGCTTTTACTTTACTTAATGAAATCTTCAAAACGACTTTGATTATCTACCAGCCAGTCTGGCATCTGTTCTTTTGTAATCGGTCTGATGACCATTTTGCGGGGCCGGTTCCAGATATCAATGTTTTGTTCAACGCAACGGCGAATATGATCCGGGTTATTAAATTCGGGTAAATTATGCTCAGTGTGAGAAATGGTAGCCATTTTTTCGCTAATGCGATCATCACTCATTACCCAGGAAAAGTGCCAGCCAGCATCATAAACGACATGCGTCCGTAGTTTAAGAAGCCTCCAGCGCCACCAGCATTCCCGAACAGGCGTGCCTTTACGTTTAACATTGCGAAGCAACTCCGGCTGCCCATGGAAAAAATGCTTCAGGCACTTAAAGGTGACCATTTTAGGTAATTTACACAGGCGCGGGGAACCATCGTCATTGAGGACCTGCACATTGAATTTGAAATTATAGAAGTTTTGGTAAAGCGTTGTGCAGATATGCCTGCGGCTAAATCGGGATAAAGCATCCGGACGAGGGATTTCATCGACGTCAGAAACGATAATAATATCATTGTCTTTAGCATCAACAAGCCCCTTCATAATGGAGTTGCGCGCTGTAGATTCGTTTTCCCAGGGGTCGGTTTCACCCGCTTTAACCAGAGAGCTATTTGAAAAAAATTCTTGTTCATAAAATGTCGGCGGCGTGTCGTTCACGACATAAATGATCTGATCGCGGAAGGCGCTAAATTTCTCGATGTCAAAGTTGAGCTTGTCGCGTTTCTTACCAGTGAACGTATAAAGTGACTCGACAATGACGAATTTATCAACGTGGGCATGCAGAGTGTGAAGTCTTAGTTCGAGAAGAAGGTCTTCATCGTAGTATAAAAAGCAATCATAAATCATCGTTATAAGCTCGCATGCAAAGCGTAAGAAAAACGTAATGATTTTAGCAAATTTATACATATGTACACAAATCGCCAACTGCCTGAGATGCGCTGAATTCAACAGAAAGGCTTCCCACAGTAAGTAAATTCCGCTGATTACCCCCGCCGCCTTTCCTGTCTGATTTTTAGTCTTACCCCTGCAGCTAACCAGTTCGCGCTTGTGCCGCTGCGTGCGCGTTTCAACTGCACGGACGACACACAGGCAATGTTTATAACGGGTAAAGATGCAGTGATGTTTGAGATGCGGATGTAGCCACGCAGTAATTTATCGATGTGTTGATGTGGAGGAATTCCGTAAAGGGAAGAAAAAAAGTGATGCTTGCTCTTGCTGATAAGTCGGTGGACTGGTTCAGACTTTATCAAATTTAAAAAAAACCCGGCCTCGGCCGGGTTTTGCTTGCTACACAGACTGACTCAATTAGCCATACGCATGAAGCGTTCGCTGACAGAGCGCCGAACGCACACAGTCATCTTTGCCGAAGCGTACAATGCCGACCATCTCGTCCTCTTCGAATCGCGCCAGCGCGTCCGCGAGACCGGAAGGCACCCCAGCGGGCAAGTCGCACTGGGTAATATCGCCGTTAACAATCACCGTGACGTTTTCGCCAAGGCGCGTCAGGAACATCTTCATCTGGGCCGCAGTGACGTTTTGTGCCTCATCGAGGATCACTACCGCGTTTTCGAACGTGCGCCCGCGCATATAGGCGAAAGGCGCAATTTCCACCTTGCCGATTTCGGGTCGCAGACAGTACTGCATAAAGGAAGCGCCAAGACGTTTAACCAGAACGTCGTAGACCGGCCGGAAATACGGGGCAAATTTCTCTGAGATATCCCCTGGCAGGAATCCCAGATCCTCATCAGCCTGTAGCACCGGACGTGTGACGATAATCCTGTCAATATCCTTATGTATCAGGGCCTCTGCCGCTTTCGCGGCGCTGATCCAGGTTTTACCGCATCCGGCCTCACCGGTCGCAAAGATCAGCTGCTTCGTTTCTATGGCATGGAGATAGTGCGCCTGAGCATCATTTCTGGCGGCTATCGGCGAACGATCGCGCACATCGCGCGCCATACCGATTGCATCCAGCCCACCCATCTGCACCAGCGAAGTGACCGATTCTTCTTCACGCTGACGATGACTGCGAGAGTCACTACGAAGCACCCTTCTGGCTTCACGACGCGCTTTGATCACTGCTTTCTGTCTTCCCATAGTCGCACCTTACAGTTGGTTTCATTTCCCGCGTTGGGCCGCTGCCCGTCACGATTAACTGAACGCTTTAGAGGTTTGATTGGCTTCCTTTAGAGCCATGACGTGCCGTTGATAAAGATGTGCCGCCGCAACGAAGCGCAGCCGCACACCGGTAAATTCGGAGGTGGAAATTACAATTTGATAAAGAAGAGTGTGCTGTCGAAGGCGCGCTGGCCCTCGCTGAAGAGTGTGAAACCTGAAGTGAAACTGTCTGTCCTGTAAAGGACCTTCCCATGCGCGACCTCAGTATGCGATACAACCCGCTTACCCATTAACTTGCACTAATTTTAACAGACTTGGCAACATTAATTTTACGAGCGCCCCAGGAAAACAAAAACATCTGGCATCGGCCAGCGAGCAGAGGGGATTTTCTGATGAAAAATGAATGAGTTATCTGTACGAAGCGGGAAATAATTTTTTTCTGAGGGGGTAAAAAACCGCGCCGCCGTCGCGGCGGCGCAGGTCAATCAGGCTTCAAGCAGCGGCTGCGCCAGATAGTGCTTTTCGTCAGGAACACCCGGCAAAACAAAGAAGTAGCCGCCGCCGATGGGTCGAACATACTCCTCCAGCGCTTCGCCGTTAAGCCGTTTCTGTACCGTGATAAAGCCTTTTTCCAGATCGTGCTGATAACAGACAAAAAGCAGGCCCATATCGAGCTGTCCCGATGCGGTGGTGCCCGCCGAATAGCTGTAGCCGCGGCGCAGCATCAGGCTGCTTTCCGTCTCGCGCGTGCGCGGATTGGCGAGGCGGATATGCGCGTCAAGGGCGATGATTTCGCCATCTGGATCTTTGGTATAATCCGGTACGTCATGCTCATGCTGCATGCCCAGCGGCGCGCCGCTCAGCTTGTCGCGGCCAAAGATGGTCTGCTGCTCGCCGAGCGGCGTGCGGTCCCACATCTCCACGTGAAAACGAATAATGCGCGCCGCCTGATAGCAGCCGTTGCGCGTCCATGCTGGTTCATCCTGATCGGCCGTTACCCACAGCAGCTTATCCATCAGCGGCTTATCCTGAGTGTCGGGATTCGCCGTACCATCCTTGAAGCCCAGCAGGTTAATCGGCGTCTCTTTGCCCTGGCTGCGCGCGGCGTGGTCGGCGATAAAGCCTTCGCGTCGCCAGCGTACCCCCAGCAGATCGGGGGTGTATTTAACGATATCGCGCAGCGCGTGGATTACCGTGTCCTGGGTATTGGCGCAGATTTGCAGCAGCAGATCGCCATGGCACTGGGCGGCATCAAGCGAATCGTTGGGAAAGCGCGTCATGGTTTGCAGCTTTTTCGGCTTCAGCGCCTGCAGGCCAAAACGTTCATCAAACAGCGATACGCCCACCGAAACCGTAATGGTCAGGTTATCCGGCGCGATCTCCGCGCCAAGAATACCGGAATCCATCGGCGGCAGTTTTGGATTGGGAACCGCCGGCGCCGCACCGCCTGTGGTCAAAAAGGCGATGCGCGCGGTCAGCAGCTTAAACAGCCGTACCAGTTCATCTTTGTCGCTGGCCAGCACGTCGAAGGCGACCAGCATCATCGAGGCCTGCTGCGGCGTGGTGATGCCTGCCTGGTGCTGCCCGTAGAAAGGTTGTACCTGCTGTCGCGCATCAGGCGCAACCGTTCCGGGAGAGAAACTGTCGGCTGCGGCATGAAATGGACAACCGCCGCCCAGGGCGGCCACGCCGCCGAACAGACCCAGGCCTTTTAACAGGCGCCGCCGTGCGGGCTGCGCCTCATCCTGTTTACGACTCATACTAATCCAGCCCTAAGGTACCGCGCAGTAAAGAGAGATCTTCCGCCAGCGCGGTAATCGGCCCTTTAAGCGCATTGCGATCCGCGCTGGTGAGCTTCTCGTAGGAGGTAAAGCCCTCTCCTGTGCGGTACTTACGCAAAATAGCGTCCACTTTTTTAAAGTTGCCGTCGACCTTCGCCAGCAGCTCCGGGTTCGCCTGCTGCAGCTGAGGACGCAGCAGATCAACGATTTTTTGCGCCCCGTCGACGTTCGCCTGGAAATCCCACAGGTCAGTGCGGCTGTAGCGATCTTCTTCACCGGAAATCTTACTGGAGGCCACCTCTTCAATCAGGCCTGCTGCGCCGCCGACCACTTTCACCGGCGGGAAGGCCAGCTCGCTGATGCGGGTCTGCAGATCCTTCACGTCGCGGTTAAGCTGGGTCGCGTAGCCCTCCATACCTTTGGTGCTGTTATCGCTGAACAGCGCTTTCTCCAGACGGTGGAAGCCGGTGAATTTTGGATCTTCCGCTTTCTTCTCATAATCGTCTTCGCGCGCGTCGATGCTGCTGTCGAGATCGGAGAAAAGCTCGGCGATGGGTTCGATACGCTCGTAATGCTGGCGCGTCGGCGCATAGAGCGCTTTAGCCTTTTCAATATCGCCCGCTTTTACCGCCTGCGTGAAGGCTTCGGTGCTTGTCACCAGCTGCGCCACTTCCTGCGTCACGTAAGCTTTATATGCGGTAATAGGGCCAGCCAGCGCCAGCACATCGGGCTTGCCGCTTTTCGCGGCGGGCGAAGCGTCGCCCTGCACGATAAGCTTGCCCTTCGGGTTGCTCAGCAGGCCGCAGGTCATCTCATATTCGCCCG
>NZ_DJDN01000060.1:37675-38296 GCF_002431095.1 Pantoea sp. UBA5923
GTGGCTGAAGCCCGGCGCGATATTCTCACGCTCTTCCACCACCAGAACGCCTTTCAGAATCTCCCACTCCAGCGCTTTCTGGCTGTTGTTCTTAATCAGAAACTGGGTTTTACCTGCCTTGACCGTTAGCTGCATCGGTTCGCACTGGGTATCCGTCACGCTGACGGTAACTTGCGGAATATCGGCAGCCGCAGCGGTTCCCGACAACGCCAGCAAAGAAGCCAGCAGAGTTTTGCGGCGAAAGCGAATCATCATAAAGTTATCCCTGTTTAGTAGAAAGTTGGCGCGCCGGACGAGCCGGCAGTAAAAACAGCAGCAGCGCCGGAATAAGATAAAGAAAATAGACGGCCACTTCGCTGATGCTGGGCGTCTCCTGATAGCCGAGCACGCCCTCAAGCAGCGTACCCGCCAGCGAATGCGTGGAGAGCACGTTGCTCAGATCGAAGGCGACAGATTGAAAGTGATTCCAGAGGCCCGCCTCATGAAATGCGCGGATAGCGCCCGCCGCCAGCCCGGCAGCGACAAACAAAATAAACAGGCTGCTCCAGCGGAAGAAGTACGCCATATTCAGGCGAACGCCGCCCCAGTAGAGCAACATTCCCAGCACCACCGCCGTCGCCA
>NZ_DJDN01000060.1:38455-109547 GCF_002431095.1 Pantoea sp. UBA5923
CAGCACCACCGCCGTCGCCAGCCCCAGCACCGCGCCCGCAGGCGGCGCATAGCCGACATCCTGCGTAAAGGCCGCCAGCAGGAAGAACACCGACTCCAGCCCTTCACGCGCGACAGCGAGAAACACCATCAGCACCAGCGCCAGCCCGCCGCGGCCGCTCTGGTTCAGCGCCTGGTCAACCGCCTGTTCAAGCTGTACGCGCATATTGCGCGCCACCTTGCGCATCCAGAACACCATTGAGGTCAGGATCGCCACGGCGACCACGGCCACAATCCCCTCGAACAGCTCCTGCTGTTTCTGCGGAAACTCGCCGGTGGTCTCGTTGATGACAATGCCGAGTACCAGGCAGAGCGCCGCGGCAATAAATACCCCAGCCCACAGCGCCGGGAACCAGCGGGTGCGGCCAGTACGCTTCAGATAGCTGGCGATCAGGCTGACGATCAGCGCCGCTTCCAGCCCTTCGCGCAGCATGATAAGAAAAGGAACAAACATCGCCGACCTCTTGAATGTTATATAGCGTCAACCGCAGGTAAAGTTGGGTAAAATGCGAACGATACCGATTATCATTATCGCAAGAAAAAAAACAAGTAATGGCCCGAAATTATTTCGCTGACCGCAGGCAAAAAAAAGCCCGCTCTCTTAAAAGAGAGCGGGCTTTATAGGGGAGTGCGTTACTTAGCGAGGTACTCCGCCTCTGCTGCTGCGAAGCGCTGCTGCGCGGCGGCAGAAGGCGCGCGGCCCAGCAGGCTGAAGACCACAATCGCAATGCTTGAGAAAGCAAAGCCCGGAATGATCTCGTAGAGATCCAGCCAGCCATACTGTTTCCAGATCAGTACCGTCGCCGCGCCGATAATCATGCCCGCCAGCGCGCCGTTGCGCGTCATACGTTTCCAGCAGACGCCGAACAGCACCACCGGACCAAAGGCTGCGCCGAAGCCAGCCCAGGCGTAGCTCACCAGCCCCAGCACGCGGTTATCCGGGTTAGAGGCGAGCGCAATGGCGATCAATGCCACCAGCAGCACCATCGCGCGACCAAACCATACCAGCTCTTTCTGGCTGGCATTTTTGCGCAGGAAGCCTTTGTAGAGATCTTCAGTCAGGGCGCTGGAGCAGACCAGCAGCTGACAGCTCAGCGTCGACATAACCGCCGCAAGGATTGCTGAAAGCAGAATACCGGCGATCCACGGGTTGAACAGAATGCGCGCCAGCTCGATAAATACGCGCTCGCCGTTGCCGCTGACGTTTGCCGCCTGCTCCGGGTGATTCTGGAAGTAGGCGATGCCGAAGAAGCCGACCGCGACCGCGCCCGCCAGGCAGAGCACCATCCACGCCATGCCGATGCGGCGTGCCGTACGGATGGAGCGGTGCGAATCGGCCGCCATAAAGCGCGCCAGAATATGCGGCTGCCCGAAATAGCCAAGTCCCCAGCCCAGCAGTGAAATCACTGCGACGAAGTTCAGCCCTTTCAGCATATTGATGTTTTCAATGCTTTTCGCTTCTATCACCGCCAGCGAACTGTCCAGCCCGCCCACGGCGACAATCACGATAATCGGCGTCAGGATCAGGGCAAAAATCATCAGGCTCGCCTGTACGGTATCGGTCCAGCTTACCGCGAGGAAGCCGCCGATCAGCGTATAGAGAATGGTTGCCGCCGCACCGGCCCACAGTGCGGTTTCATAGCTCATGCCGAAGGTGCTTTCAAACAGGCGCGCGCCCGCTACCACGCCCGACGCGCAGTAGATAGTGAAGAAAATCAGGATCACCAGCGCCGAGATGACGCGCAGGATTTTGCTGTTGTCTTCAAAGCGGCTGGTAAAGAAATCGGGCAGCGTCAGGGCGTTGTCATGATGCTCAGTCTGCACGCGCAGACGGCCCGCCACAATTTTCCAGTTAAGCCAGGCGCCGATGGTCAGGCCGATGGCGATCCAGCTTTCCGAAATGCCGGAGAGGAAAATCGCGCCCGGCAGACCCATCAGCAGCCAGCCGCTCATATCCGACGCTCCTGCCGAAAGCGCGGTGACGAAACTGCCCAGGCTGCGGCCGCCCAGAATATAATCGTCAAAGTTTTTAGTGGAACGGTAGGCCGCAAATCCTATCAGCACCATTCCAAGGATATAGATCACAAACGTCACCAGCATCGGTGTGCTTACACTCATTCTTCTCTCCACTTTATAGTTGATTTCCCGAGAGAAACCGCAGGCTGTAGCCTCGTCGGAACGGGGCGAGGCTACAGGTTTTGTCCAGATTCAGGCGCCTGACGTTTCCTGAGGCGCGGTATCCTGCCGGAAAGGCGCGGCGCGCACAATGGATTTAACACAGGCGTTACAGCGATTTCACCTGTTACTGGCTAAATTTTGTCAACAGGTTGCACTCGCTCACAGTTCAGAAGTTGCACCAGCGTAAACCCCTGGTAATGCAGTAAGTTAGCGCCGCACAATTCTGGCGAGATTTTTGCAGCAAGTTCCGTGCCGCCTTTTAAAGCATTAACAAATTAATCATTAAAAAGGCTGTTACGCAGGTCACACTTAACACGGTTGCACAAAGTTGCAACATCAGTGATAGTGCTGCCCACGCAGTGAGAGATACAGATACAGGAGCAGAAGGTCATGGGCACGACAACAATGGGGGTGAAGCTGGATGAGGCCACCCGCGAACGCATTAAACTGGCGGCGCAGAAGGTTGACCGCACGCCGCACTGGCTGATTAAACAGGCGATCTTTAACTACCTCGGCCAGCTGGAGAGCGGCGTCGCGCTGCCGGAAATTCCCCTGACGGCGGGCTCGCTGGCAGAGCCGGAAGAGAGCACGCCGGAAGAGACACACCAGCCGTTCCTCGACTTCGCCGAGCATATTCTGCCGCAGTCGGTGACGCGCGCCGCCATTACCGCCGCCTGGCGTCGACCAGAGACCGACGCGGTGCCGATGCTGCTGGAGCAGGCACGTCTGCCCGCGGCGCTGGCGGAGAAAACCCATCAGCTTGCTTACAGCCTCGCGGACAAGCTTCGGCACCAAAAAGGTGCAACCGGACGCGCCGGAATGGTGCAAAGCCTGCTGCAGGAGTTCTCGCTATCCTCTCAGGAGGGCGTGGCGCTGATGTGCCTGGCGGAGGCGCTACTGCGCATTCCCGACAAGCCGACGCGCGACGCGCTGATCCGCGACAAGATCAGCAACGGCAACTGGCAGTCGCATCTGGGCCGCAGCCCTTCCCTGTTCGTGAACGCCGCTACCTGGGGCCTGCTGTTTACCGGCCGTCTGGTCTCTACCCACAACGAAGCCAACCTGTCGCGCTCGCTGAACCGCATTATCGGCAAGAGCGGCGAGCCGCTGGTGCGCAAAGGCGTGGATATGGCGATGCGTCTGATGGGCGAGCAGTTCGTTACCGGCGAGACCATCGCCGAGGCGCTGGCGAACGCGCGTAAGCTGGAAGAGAAAGGCTTCCGCTACTCCTACGATATGCTGGGCGAAGCGGCGCTGACCGCCAGCGACGCTAAAGCTTATCTGGTCTCCTACCAGCAGGCGATCCACGCCATTGGCAAAGCCTCCAACGGGCGCGGCATTTATGAAGGGCCGGGCATCTCCATCAAGCTCTCCGCCCTGCACCCGCGCTACAGCCGCGCCCAGTACGATCGCGTCATGGAGGAGCTCTACCCTATCCTGAAATCTCTGACGCTGCTGGCACGCTCTTACGACATCGGCATCAATATCGACGCCGAAGAGGCGGACCGTCTGGAGCTGTCGCTCGATCTGCTGGAGAAGCTCTGCTTCGAGCCGGAGCTGGAAGGCTGGAACGGCATCGGCTTTGTCATTCAGGCCTATATGAAGCGTTGCCCGTTCGTGATCGACTCGCTGATCGATCTGGCGCAGCGCAGCCGCCGCCGCCTGATGATCCGTCTGGTGAAAGGTGCTTACTGGGACAGCGAAATCAAACGCGCCCAGGTAGAAGGCCTCGAAGGCTATCCGGTCTATACCCGCAAGGTCTACACCGACATCTCCTACCTGGCCTGCGCGCGCAAGCTGCTGGCGGTGCCGAATCTGATCTACCCGCAGTTCGCTACTCACAATGCGCATACGCTGGCGGCGATCTATCAGCTGGCGGGCAATAACTACTATCCTGGCCAGTATGAGTTCCAGTGCCTGCACGGCATGGGCGAACCGCTCTATGAGCAGGTGGTCGGCAAAGTGGCGGACGGCAAGCTGAATCGCCCGTGTCGCATCTATGCGCCGGTCGGCACCCATGAAACCCTGCTCGCCTACCTGGTGCGCCGCCTGCTGGAAAACGGCGCCAATACCTCCTTTGTTAACCGTATCGCCGATACCTCCCTGCCGATTGACGAACTGGTGGCTGATCCGGTTGCGGCAGTTGAAAAGCTGGGCGCGAGCGAAGGCGCAATTGGTCTGCCCCACCCGAAAATTCCGTTGCCGCGCGATCTTTACGGCGCGGGACGCAGCAACTCGGCGGGCATTGATATGGCTAACGAACATCGTCTGGCATCGCTCTCCAGCGCCCTGCTAAGCAGCGCCGCACAGCCCTGGCTGGCGCAGCCGATCATTGACGGCGAACTGGGCGAAGGCGAGACCCGCGCGGTGATCAACCCGGCCGCGCCGGGCGATATCGTCGGTCAGGTGCGCGAAGCCAGCGAAGCGGAAGTGTCGCTGGCGCTGGACGCCGCGGTGAACGCCGGGCCGATCTGGTTCGCGACGCCGCCGGACGAGCGCGCGGCGATCCTCGATCGCGCCGCGCAGCATATGGAAGACGGGATGCAGCAGCTGATCGGCATTCTGGTGCGCGAAGCGGGCAAAACCTATAACAACGCTATCGCCGAAGTGCGCGAGGCGGTGGATTTCCTGCGCTACTACGCCGGTATGGTGCGTGACGATTTCGATAATGAAACGCATCGCCCGCTCGGCCCGGTGGTCTGTATCAGCCCGTGGAACTTCCCGCTGGCGATCTTTACCGGCCAGATTGCGGCCGCGCTGGCGGCAGGCAACAGCGTGCTGGCTAAGCCTGCGGAGCAGACGCCGCTGATTGCCGCGCAGGCGGTGCAGATCCTGCTGGACGCGGGCGTGCCTGCGGGCGTGCTGCAACTGCTGCCGGGCAACGGCGAAACCGTCGGCGCGCAGCTGACGCGTGACCCGCGCGTGCGCGGCGTCATGTTTACCGGTTCTACCGCCGTGGCGACGCTGCTGCAGCGCAACCTGGCTGGCCGCCTCGATCCGCAGGGCCGTCCGACGCCGCTTATCGCCGAAACCGGCGGTCTGAATGCGATGATCGTTGACTCCTCTGCTCTGACCGAGCAGGTGGTGGTCGATATTCTCGCCTCGGCGTTTGACAGCGCCGGACAGCGCTGCTCGGCGCTGCGTCTGCTCTGTATTCAGGAAGACGTGGCGGACCACACGCTGAAGATGCTGCGCGGCGCGATGGCTGAGTGCCGCATGGGCAACCCGGAGCGCCTCTCTACCGATATCGGTCCGGTAATCGACGCCGAGGCGAAAGCGGGTATCGAGCGTCATATCCAGGAGATGCGCAATAAGGGCAATACCGTCTACCAGGCGGTACAGGATAATCCGCAGGATCGCGCGGAGTGGCAAAGCGGCACCTTTATCAAGCCGACGCTGATTGAGATTAACCAGGTCAGCGATCTCGACAAAGAGATTTTCGGACCGGTGCTGCACGTGGTGCGCTTTGCGCGCAACGCCCTGCCGCAGCTGATCGAACAGATCAACGCTGGCGGCTACGGCCTGACGCTGGGCGTTCATACCCGCATCGATGAAACCATCGCGCAGGTAACCGCAAACGCCAAAGTCGGCAACCTCTACGTTAACCGCAATATGGTGGGCGCGGTCGTCGGCGTGCAACCGTTCGGCGGCGAAGGGCTTTCCGGCACCGGCCCGAAAGCGGGCGGGCCGCTCTATCTCTATCGCCTGCTGGCCAGCCGTCCGGAGGAGGCGCTGAGCGCCACCTTTAACCGTCAGGATGCCGAGCGTCCGGCGGATGGCACGCTGCGCGAGGCGCTGCTGGTGCCGCACAAGGCGCTGAGCGCCTGGGCGCAGCAGGACAAGCCTGAACTGGCCGCGCTCTGTCAGCGCTACGCCACTCTGGCGCAGGCGGGCACCGTACGGCTGCTGACCGGCCCGACCGGCGAGCGCAACACCTTCTCGCTGCTGCCGCGTGAACTCGTGCTCTGCCTCGCCGATAACGAGCAGGATGCGCTGGTGCAGCTGGCGGCGGTGACCAGCGTCGGCAGTCAGGCCCTGTGGCCGGACGATGAGCTGCACCGCAAGCTGCGCCATGAGCTGCCGCAGGCGGTGCAGGCGCGCATCACCCTGGCGAAAGACCCCTTTGCCTGCCACTTTGACGCGGTGATCTACCACGGCGACGCCGATCAGCTGCGCACGCTGTGCGAGCAGATTGCGGCGCGCGACGGCGCGATTGTGTCGGTGCAGGGCTTCGCCCGCGGCGAAACCCATCTGCTGCTGGAGCGCCTGTTGATTGAGCGTTCGCTGAGCGTTAATACCGCCGCGGCGGGCGGCAACGCCAGCCTGATGACCATCGGTTGAGACGAGGGCGGTTCGCCGCCCCTCTTTTCTGAAGGCTCGCCCGGCTGGGACGCCACTATGAAAAAAGGCACATCTTACGATGTGCCTTTTTATTATGTGTGTGCTGTGTGGGAGTCTTTGCCCCGTTAAGCCTGATTGCTGTTCAGGATCAGCTGGCCGTTACGGTCCAGCGGGATGCGGGTGCCAGGGTCGTTTTCCATACGGATTTTGCCCTGCTGGTCGCCTATTTTATAGGTCACGTCATAACCCAGCATCTTTTCTTGTTTATCGTAAACCGTTTTGCAACGCTGCTCTGAGGTGGTGTAGGTGTCGCGATCCTGCAAGCCGCCCTGCACCTGATTGCCGGCATAGCCGCCTGCCAGTGCGCCTGCGACTGTTGCGACATCGCGTCCACGTCCGCCGCCGAACTGATGGCCCAGCACGCCGCCCGCTACCGCGCCCAGCACTGAACCGGCGATGCGGTTCTCATCCTGCACTGCGCGACGATGAGTCAGCGTAACGTTGCGGCACTCCTGACGCGGCTGCTTGATGCTCTCTTTGATCGGCGTCGCTGAAAGCACCTGCGCATACTGCGGACCACGATCGAATACGTCCATGCTGGCAACGGCGGCCACGCCCAGAGCAGCTGCCACACCGATACCGATACCCGCTAACATTGATTTATTCACAGGATTATCCTCCTGAAGTTGTTACCGTGCATGCGTGCCGCGACGATGTCCCCTGTCGCTGTGGCACAGAACGGCGTGCACGACCCGCCGTATCGTTGCAGGAAGTTTTGCAGATGGCCCGAAATTGCAACATCAGATTAATGGAGGAAAACGCACCGGAGCCGGATCAGGGCCAGCTTTTCGGAGAGTTCTGAGGTGGGTTAACACCAAAACTTAAATTAATTTGTGTTATGGGTCAGAAGGTTAATCAGCAGCAGAGGCGGGAAAAGGCGGCTTGCGCCGCCTCGTAATCATTAGTGCAGCTTGAGACGCGGGCGAATAACGCGGTTCAGGCTGCCTACCAGCATCATCAGGCCAGTCTTGAAGTAGCCGTGGAGCGCAATCTGATGCATACGATATAAGGAAATGTAGACGAAGCGCGCGATGCGGCCCTCTACCATCATCGAGCCGCGCATCAGGTTGCCCATCAGGCTGCCTACGGTACTGAAGCGCGACAGCGAGACCAGCGAGCCGTGATCTTTATAGACATAGGCTTTCAGCGGTTTGCCGCTGCGCTGGGCGAGGATATTCTCCATCGCGCGCGACGCCATCTGGTGCGCCGACTGGGCGCGCGGCGGCACGAAGCCGCCTGACGGCAGCGCGCAGGAGGCGCAGTCGCCGATGGCATAGATATCGTCGTCCAGCGTGGTTTGCAGCGTCTCTTTCACCACCAGCTGGTTGATGCGGTTGGTTTCCAGGCCGCCGATCCCTTTCAGGAAGTCCGGCGCTTTGATGCCTGCCGCCCACACCATCAGATCCGCCTCGATAAATTCGCCGCCTTTGGTGTGCAGGCCGTTTTTATCTGCGCTGGTTACCATGGTTTGCGTCAGCACGCGCACGCCCAGCTTAGTGAGCTCACTGTGCGCCGCGGCGGAGATGCGCGGCGGCAGCGCAGGCAAAATACGCTCGCCCGCTTCCACCAGCGTGACGTTCAGCGCCTCGCTGCTCAGTCCTTTATAGCCATAGCTGTGCAGCTGTTTAACCGCGTTATGCAGCTCGGCTGAAAGCTCAACGCCGGTCGCCCCGCCGCCAACGATGGCGATATTGACCTTCTCCAGTCGGCCTTCGCTGGCGGAGAATTTCAGGAACTGGTTCAGCATCTCATTGTGGAAACGCTGCGCCTGATGCGGGTTGTCGAGGAAAATACAGTGCTCTTTTACGCCTGGCGTGCCGAAGTCATTCGAGGTGCTGCCCAGCGCCATCACCAGGGTGTCGTAGGCAAGCTCGCGCTGCGGCACCAGCACTTCACCGTTATCGTCGCGCATCTCTGCCAGCTCAATGGTTTTACGCTCGCGGTTGATATTGGTCAGCGAGCCGAGCTGGAACTGAAAACCGTGATTGCGCGCGTGCGCCAGATAGCTCAGCGCGTCAATGCCCTCGTCCATCGATCCGGTGGCCACTTCATGCAGCAGCGGCTTCCACAGGTGGCTGTGGTTGCGATCCACCAGAATAATCTCGGCTTTTTTCTTGCGGCCCAGCTTATGACCGAGCTGCGTAGCCATCTCCAGTCCGCCCGCGCCGCCGCCGACAATAACGATTTTTTTCATGGATGTAGTCAACAAGACCCCCTCAAGATGTGAACCAATAGTTAATCAATGGTTAAATTAAACCTTAATAAACATAGGGTTGGCGAAGTTAAAATCGCTGCTAAGGGCAGAATAGCATGTGCAGGGAAGATGGTCATACCAAAATTGATCCACATCAATTACGTAGTGGATCGGCCGGAATATGACGCGAAGCAGCCGGGCGCCTGTCTGACGCCCGCTGATTTAACTTAATGTTTTGAAAGCATTAATTCTCTGGAGGTGCGGCGAGATATTCCTGAACTTATGGCTTTCAGTCTCATCCCAGATAATTTCATAGAAGGGATGCAGCGTTTCCGCGCTGCGCTGGCTGTCGAGCGCCTCATCGCGGCGCGACAAGAAGACCAGGCAACGATCGCGGTTTTTCTCGCGAAAATCGCTGACGCACTTGGTGGCGATATCCAGATACTCTTCCGGGCGATCGATTTTCCCCTCCATATTTTCAAAGGGAAAAAGATTGGGGTTGAAAATCGCCTGGCGAATGCCGCAGAGAAAACCGATACGCTCTGCCCAGTAGCCGCCCAGTCCAACGCCGCAGATCAGCGGCTGACTGCCGCCACTGTGCGTCAGCATTTTGTCGGTCTCTTTCAGCAGGAACTGCATATCGTGTCTGGGATGGCGGGTGCTGTAGCCGATCAGCCTGACGTCAGGATCGATAAACTGCAGCTGCAGCACCTTTTCATGGTTGCCCGGACTACTGGAATCGAAACCGTGCAGATAAATAATCATGACACTCCTCAGCGTTGTGCGCGCCGGGAGGATGACTTACTTCCCTGACGCTTTGTGTTCCAGCCAGCGCGCCTGCAGATTGCTCAGCTGCTGCGCGTTCTGCTTCCAGCGCGTGCTCTGCTGCAGGCTCTGGCGGGTAAGGGTTCCCCGATGGTACAGCCGCGGCACGCGTTCAGCGCCGATCGCGATCAAATTATCCAGCACGCTGATGGCGCCTTCTCGATGGTTGCAGACCAGAATCATGTCGCATCCGGCCGACAGCGACTGCTGCGCGCGTTCCGCGTAGCTGCCCATAATCGCCGCGCCCTCCATTGAGAGATCGTCTGAAAAGATCACGCCGTCGAAGCCCAGCTGCTCACGCAGCACCGTTTTCAGCCAGTAAGGGGAACCGCTGGCGGGCAACGGATCTACCTCAGTATAGATAACGTGCGCCGGCATGACGGCATCCAGCGCGCCTTCGTCGAACAGCGCCTGGAAGATCGCCATGTCGTGACGGCGCAGGGTCTCCAGATCGCGCGGATCGCGTGGGGTTTCTTTATGCGAATCGGCGCTGACCGCGCCGTGTCCGGGAAAGTGCTTGCCGGTGGTTTTCATGCCCGCTTCATGCATGCCGGCAATAAAGCGGCGCGCCATCGCCAGCGCAATCTGCGGATCCTCATGGAAAGATCGATCGCCAATCGCCGCGCTGATATGGCCCAGATCCAGCACTGGCGCGAAACTGATATCGATATCCATAGCGATCATCTCTGCCGCCATCTGCCAGCCCGCCTGCTGCGCCAGCTCGCCGCCGGTTTCCGCATCGTGCAGCGCCGCGAAAGACTGCATCGCGGGTAAGGTGGTGAAGCCGTCGCGGAAGCGCTGCACGCGCCCCCCTTCCTGATCGACCGCCACCACCAGCCGCGTGCGCGACGCGCTGCGGATCTGGCGCACCAGTTCGGCCAGCTGCGCCGGATCGTGGTAGTTGCGCGCAAAAAGGATCACGCCGCCCACCGTGGGGTGCTTCAGGATCTCCCGCTCTTCGGCGTCCAGTTCAAAGCCTGCGACATCCAGCATCAGCGGCCCGGGAAGTTGTGTTGTCATAATCTGTTCCTGGCGCGGCGCCATCGCCGCGCGAATTAAATGTGTTGCCAGCTCTGCTGTGCCAGCTGTTGCAGCGCCGCATCCCCGCTCTGCTCAGCGCGCAGCTGATACCAGCTCGCCATCAGCAGCCGCAACCAGGGCTGCCAGCGGGCAACCTGACGCGCAAGCGCCGCAGGTGCCAGGTGGGCCGCCTGTGCATACGCCTCCAGCCAGCGGCTCGCCTGCTCAGGATCGGCAGC
Organism: Pantoea sp. UBA5923; assembly: GCF_002431095.1. Classification (NCBI taxonomy): domain Bacteria; kingdom Pseudomonadati; phylum Pseudomonadota; class Gammaproteobacteria; order Enterobacterales; family Erwiniaceae; genus Pantoea; species Pantoea sp. UBA5923. The sequence continues at coordinate 49,351 of NZ_DJDN01000060.1, forward strand.
GCACAGCGCGGCCAGCTCAAGCGCCACGTCGCCGTCTGCGGCGTATTCCCAGTCGATCAGATGCAGCCCTTTCTCATCCGCAATCAGGTTTCCGGCGTGGACATCCATATGCAGCGGCGTCAGGCGCAGCGGTCGCGGCTCGCCGGCGCGTTCTAGCTGGCGCAGCGCGCGCTGCCAGCGGACGTGCCGCTGCCGGCACAGCTGCCAGTAGCGTTGCAGCAGCGGCAGCAGCCGCAGGGCATAGCCGGTTAACGGCTGACGATGCAGCCGCAGCAGCAGGGAGATGACCTCTTCGCGCCGCTGCTGAAACGTCTGCGTCGACAAGGGTTCGCCCGCTTGCCACGGCAGCAGCAGAAGCTGCGCGTCACCTATTAAGGGACGCGGCGTCAGGCCGCTGGGATGCAGTTTGCGCAGCAGGCGTGCTTCGCGCTGGCGTTCAACAAAAGGTATCGGCGGCTGCGGCGCAGGACGCACAATAAAGGCGCCCTGCCCGTTTTCCAGTTTGCTGCTCTGTCCGGTGAGCCCCTGCAGCGGCGTTAGCCTGCCCGCCGCAAAGCCCGGCAGCCGTTTTTCTATCCGCGCAAGCAGCAAGGGATCAATTCTGGGCGACACCTTTGCCTGACCAGACGATCTCGCCGGTCTGCACCAGCATCAGCTGCATCTGCAGCGTCGGGGTTTTTACGTCGCCCTGTGCCGTACTGTAAAGCACATACTGCGCGTTCAGCGTGCGGGCCAGCCCAATCGCCTTGCTGCGCGAGTTAAGGCTGTCGTCTGGCGACAGTCCCAGCGTCTGCTTGGCCTGCGCCAGCTGATCGCTGGTGACCAGCGTAAACTTGCCGTTGTTGGCCAGCGCGTTTTGAATCGCGTCGGTGGCTTTTTCGCTCTGCAGCGCGCCGTTGGTGCTGTTTTTAATGCGGTCGACCATCAGTACGCTGCCCGGCGCGGCGCTGCTGGACGAACGCAGCATCTGCGCCACCAGCGGCTGCACGCTGGCGTCCCAGTTGATGGTTTTCAGCTTCGGCGGCTGCGGCACCGGCTGCGTCGGCGGCTCCGGTACTGGCTGCGGCTGCGGTACCGGCTGCGGCTGCGTGGGTTCGGCAGGTTGCGTCGGTTCTACGGGCGCAGGCTGCTGCTGTTTAATCACGCAGCCGGAAAGAATGAGCGCCATCAGTAGCGCTCCGGAACGAGGGAGTCGGCGAATCACGTAGCAGTCCTCAGAGATAAAGGTAGAGACGAACCTTGCTGGCCGTCAGGTTGCCCATTTGGGAAGCGGCGACAATGCTGCCGTGCGCCGGAACGATGACTCTCTGCGCCGGTTCGCGCGGCGTTATTTCCAGCCCTTTGTCGTCATACCAGTAATAACGATAGTGGATTACCACCGGCGTCTCACGCTGGTTATAGAGCACGCTGCGCGCGCGCTGCTGTCCATCTTCTTCGTCTACCACCGGCTCGTCGGTAATGATGCCGGCGGAGAGCACAGAAGACTCCATCACCAGCGACTGCGATGTGTCGATCATCGGTTTATCGCTACTGCAGCCTGCCAGAGTCAGCAGGAGCGGCAGGCCTGTCAGCCATTGACGCATAAGTCGCTTCCGTAGAGAAAATCAGTCGGCCAGCATTGGACCCAGCGGACGACCGCCGAGCAAATGCATATGAATGTGATAAACCTCTTGGCCGCCGTGACGATTGCAGTTAACGATCAGGCGATAGCCGTCCTGATCGATGCCCTCGGCGCGCGCGATTTTCGCCGCAGCGGTAAACAGACGACCCAGCGCCTGCTCGTGAGCGGGCAGCGCGTCGTTAGCGGTGGGAATTAACACGTTAGGAACGATCAAAATATGGGTCGGCGCCTTGGGAGAGATGTCGCGGAACGCAGTGACCAGCTCATCCTGATACACCACGTCGGCGGGGATTTCGCGACGGATGATTTTACTGAAAATAGTTTCTTCAGCCATGGTGCAATTCCTTAAGCCTGATTGACAGTCAATCAGTATGCGTGAGGAATTTGTTTTCTTTCAAGCTCAGGACCACTTTTCCCCGATTAACTGCCTGCCTTTACACCGTTTTTACAACTTCTTTTTCCTGTGCGCCGCTTCGCAAATTACCGCTTCGCCTGGTGTTAAAATGAAACGCTGTTTCATAAATTAGAAATACGCCGCCCTTTTCTTTGCGTCATTGCCAGCCAGGAGACAGCCCTGACCAAATTGCGAAGGTTTGGCCCGCGCTGGGGCTCTACTTTCTATTCATTCCGAGTGTGTCGTCCGGATAACAAAGGATGTAGTGACTATGGCTATAAAGGAGCATCCGTATGCGAACGCGTAAAATTGGTTTTGGCCACTATCTGGCTTACGGCTCCGGGGACTTTCTCGGCGCAGGCACCACGGCGCTTACCGCCGCCTGGCTGCTCTATTTTTATACCACCTTCTGCGGCCTGACACCCATCGAGGCGACGTTTATCTTCGCCGCCGCGCGCGTGCTGGACGCGGTGGTCAGCCCGCTGATGGGCTTTCTGACCGACAACTTCGGCTCAACCTGGCTGGGCAAGCGCTTCGGCCGCCGCAAGTTTTTTATTCTGCTCGGCATTCCCTGCGTCTTCAGCTACAGCCTGATGTGGATCGGCGATATGAGTTTCTGGTGGTATCTCGTCACCTATCTGCTGTTCGATATCGTCTACACCATGATTCTGGTGCCCTATGAGACCCTGGTGCCGGAAATGACCGACGACTTCAAACAAAAGACTCGCTTTTCCGGTGCGCGTATCGCGCTGGCGCAGCTGTCGGCGATTCTGGCGGCCTTCCTGCCGGGCATTTTGATCGGCGCGCTGGGCAAAGATAATCCGCTCTCCTTCTTTTACGCCAGCCTGGTCTTTTCGATTATCTGCGCGCTGGTGCTGACGCTGGTCTGGCTCTTTACCTGGGAGCGCGATCCGGCTGATTTCTCCGAAGAGTCGCGCCGCGCTGAGGAGGAGAAACGGCAGCTGACGCTGCTGCAGAACCTGAAGCGTCTTTATGTCGAGCTTGCCTCCACGCTGCGCATTCGCATTTTCCGTCAGCATCTTGGCATGTATCTGGGCGGCTATATCGCGCAGGACGTTTTTAACGCCGTCTTTACCTGGTATGTGGTATTCGTGCTGATGCAGAGCGCGCAGATCGCCTCCAGCCTGATGGGCACTATGGCGGTGCTGCAGTTTATCGCCGTGATGGGCATGATCCCGCTCTGTATCCGTCTGGGCCCGGCGCCCGCCTATCGTCTGGTCGTCACGCTGTTCGCCGCCGCCGCGATCTCCTATGCCGGCCTCTGGTATGCGGGCATGAACGACAACTTTTCTCTGCTGCTGCTGATCTCCGCGCTGGCGGGCCTTGGACGCGGCGGCATCAACTATGTCCCCTGGAATATTTATACCTATATCGCAGACGTGGATGAGGTGATTACCGGCCAGCGCCGCGAAGGGATTTTCGCCGGCATTATGACGCTGACCCGCAAAGCGTCCCAGGCGGGCGCGGTAATGCTGGTCGGCATTGTGCTGCAGCTCTCCGGCTTCGTCTCGGGCCAGGCGACCCAGGCCCCGGGCGTGAGCCATACCATTCTTGGCATTCTTAGTCTCGGCACCCTGTGCGTGCTGGCGTGCGGTTTTCTGGTTTCGCTGCGTTTCAAACTTAATCTGCAAACCCACACCGTACTGCGCGAAGAGACGCTGAAGATACGCGAAGCCGACCGCGTCTTGCCGGAGCGCATTACGCCGGAAGCCCGCAGCATCGTCGAAACGCTGGCTGGCATGCCGTACGAGAACCTGTGGGGTAATAACAATATCGGCTTCCTTAACCGTCATAAACCGGCCGCACCGCCGTTAAAGCCCGCGCGCCCCCACGCGTCTCCCCTGACCACAACCCTGAAACGATAGGAATGAACCATGACTGTATTCCCCGTGAAACAGAGTGCGCTTTTGTGCCAACCAGAATTTCTGCTGCCGCGCCAGGAGCTGTTGCAACTGATTCACAAGCTGACGCAAAACCTGGTGAATATCACCGATGAGACAGGAGACTTCCTGCTGCGTCTTGACGACGGACGCGTGATAGATACCAAAGGCTGGGCAGGCTGGGAATGGACGCACGGCATCGGCCTTTACGGCATGCTGCACTATTATCAGCAAACCGGCGATAAAGAGACGCTGGGGATTATCGACGACTGGTTCGCTGCGCGCCTTGCGGAAGGCACGCCGACCAAAAACGTCAATACCGTGGCGCCTTTTCTGACGCTGGCCTGGCGCTATGAAGAGACCGGCAACCCCGCCTGGCGTCCGGTGCTGGAGCGCTGGGCGGAATGGGTAATGTATGAGATGCCGCGCACTGAACAAGGCGGCCTGCAGCATATCGTCTACAACAATGAAAACCACCAGCAGCTCTGGGACGACACGCTGATGATGAGCGTGATGGCGCTGGCGAAAATCGGCCAGCTGCTTAATCGTCAGGAGTTTATCGAAGAAGCCAGCTATCAGTTCCTGCTGCATACGCAATATCTGATGGATCGACGGACCGGACTCTGGTTTCACGGCTGGAACTTCGAGGGACGTCATAACTTCGCTAATGCGCGCTGGGCGCGCGGCAACAGCTGGATCACCATCGCGATCCCTGACTTTCTTGAGATGATGAACTGGCCGGAACAGCACGCGACGCGCCGCTTCCTGCTGCAGGTGCTGGAGAGCCAGGTGAAAGCGCTGCGCGACTGCCAGCATCCGAGCGGTCTGTGGCATACGCTGCTGGACGATCCCGACAGCTATCTCGAAGCGTCGGCGACTGCGGGCTTCGCCTACGGCATTATCAAGGCGGTGCGCAAGCGCTATCTCAGCGCTGAGTATCTGCCTACCGGGCTTAATGCGCTGCGCGGCGTTATTGCCAATATTGATGAGGAAGGCGAGCTGAAACAGGTCTCGTTCGGCACCGCAATGGGCAGCGATCTTGACTACTACCGCACCGTTCCGCTGACCTCAATGCCTTACGGACAGGCGATGGCGCTGCTATGCCTGACGGAGTACCTGCGGGTCTATCTCTGAATGCTTAGCGCAAACAAAAAAAGCCCCTTACGGGGCTTTTTTTTTATTGCCGTTACATACTGCGAATGTAGTCGTCCATATCAGTTTTCAGGTTATCGGACTTGGTGCCGAAAATCGCCTGAACGCCAGAGCCTGCCACCACGACGCCACGGGCGCCCAGGTTCTTCAGCTCGGCCTGATTAACCTTGCTGACATCCGCCACGCTGACGCGCAGTCGGGTAATACAGGCGTCCAGGTTCGTGATGTTCTCTTTGCCGCCGAAAGCGGAGACCAGTTTGCCAGCCATCTCGCTGCCGGTAGCGGAAGAGGACTCGGTCGTCGTCTCTTCGCGGCCAGGCGTTTTGAGATTCAGCTTCACGATCAGCACGCGGAAAATGGTGTAGTAAACCAGACCGTAAATAATGCCGATAACCGGGAAAAGCCAGATTTTGCTGCTGTTGCCGCTCAGCACGATAAAGTCGATCAGACCGTGCGAGAAGCTGGTGCCGTCACGCATACCGAGCAGAATACAGATCGGGAACGCCAGACCGGCCAGAATCGCGTGGATCACATAGAGGATCGGCGCAACGAACATAAAGGAGAACTCGATCGGCTCGGTGATGCCGGTCAGGAAAGCGGTTAGCGCAGCGGAGATCATGATGCCGCCCACTTTGGCGCGGTTCTCAGGTTTCGCTGAATGCCAGATGGCGATTGCCGCTGCCGGCAGACCGTACATCTTGAACAGGAAGCCGCCAGAGAGTTTGCCTGCAGTCGGATCGCCCGCCATGTAGCGCGGAATATCGCCGTGGAACACCTGACCTGCCGCGTTGGTGAATTCGCCGATCTGCATCTGGAAAGGAACGTTCCAGATATGGTGCAGGCCGAAAGGCACCAGCGCGCGCTCAACCACGCCGTAAATACCAAAGGCGACAACCGGGTTCTGATAGGCAGCCCACTGGGAGAACTCCTGAATAGCCGAGCCAATCGGTGGCCAGATAAAGGAGAGCACGACGCCCAGAACGATTGCCGTCAGGCCGGAGATAATCGGCACAAAGCGTTTACCGGCAAAGAAGCCCAGGTATTCCGGCAGCTTGATACGATAGAAGCGGTTAAACATATAGGCCGCAATCGCACCGGCAATAATACCGCCCAGCACCCCGGTATCCGCCAGGTGATGCGCGGCAATATCCTCAGCCGAAAGATGCAGCACCAGCGGCGCGACTACCGCCATGGTTTTCACCATGATGCCGTACGCCACCACCGACGCCAGCGCGGAAACGCCGTCGTTATTGGTAAAGCCGAGCGCCACGCCGATAGCGAAGATCAGCGGCATATTAGCAAACACCGAACCGCCCGCTTCCGCCATAACATGGGAAACGACGGCTGGCAGCCAGCTAAAGTTTGCCGAACCAACACCTAATAAAATACCGGCGATCGGCAGAACCGATACCGGCAGCATGAGCGATTTACCGACCTTTTGCAGGTTCGCAAATGCGTTCTTGAACATAGCCTGAAGCTCCTGAGTATGAGTGCGATTTTGCGCAGTGCGCTGGGTCGAGGGGGAGGATCCGCAACCCGTCTGGCGGTGACCGCCTTGTAATTATTACGAAGGGTAAAATAAATCAGCTGGCGTTACTTTGATGACTATCACGTTTCCAGGAAACATCGCGCTGGATATCAGTATATTCTGACTGACAGCACGCGGTTTCACCCCATAAAACAGCAGCCCTGCCTTAAAAAGCAGGGCTATTAATCGTTATTACCGAATTATTACAGAGTATGAAATAAAAGATTAATGACCAAGTCGGCTTAACGGAACGCTGAAAAGCGTAGAAAAGTTCTGCGTTGTGGCGGCAGCCAGCGTCTCAATATCAACCCCCTTCAGCACAGCAAGATACTCCGCCACATCGCGCGTATAAGCTGGCTGGTTCTCTTTACCACGATACGGCACCGGCGCCAGATAGGGCGAATCGGTTTCCACCAGCATGCGATCCAGCGGGACATAGCGCGCCGCTTCGCGCAGCTGTTCGGCGTTACGAAAGGTCACAATGCCGGAAAAAGAGATATAGAACCCCATATCCAGCAGCTTCGCCGCCGTCGCCTGATCTTCGGTAAAGCAGTGCAGCACGCCGCCGCAGCGCTCGACCTGCTCTTCGCGCAGGATAGCCAGCGTATCGTCACGCGCGTCGCGGGTATGCACGATAATCGGCTTGTTCAGCGCAATACCGGTGCGGATATGCTCGCGGAACGACGCCTGCTGCTGCGCCTTAGTTTCCTGCTGATAATAGTAGTCGAGGCCGGTTTCACCCAGCGCCACGACACGCGGATCGGCGGCCAGACGACGAAACTCTTCCACGTCGTAAGGCTCTTCCTGATTCAGCGGGTGCACGCCTACTGAGAGCGCAATATTTTCGCGCTCGCCGACCAGCGCTTTCAGCGTATGAAAACCCGGCAGCGTGGTGGCGATCGCCAGCATAAATTTCACGTCGCGCGCGGCGGCTTTAGCGATCACGTCATCAAGATCGCGATGGTTCTTTTCATAATCCAGGCCATCAAGATGGCAGTGTGAATCCACAATAAACATAACGGTCTCGTTTTGACGTTAAGCGACTACGCCAGGCTTGCGTTTATCAGCCCAGCTCAGAAGTCGGTCGGTTAACAGAAGTTCGCGGTTAACGGCGGCAACGTGGAGCAGCTGCTCCCGGCACTGCATCCACTCGCGCGCGCTCTCATCCAGCGCCCGAGCGGAGAAGGTCTCTGCGAGCAGCGCGACCACATCCTGCCGATCGGGATTACTCAGCCAGCGCGTTGCGCCCTGCTGCCATTTGAGGGCATCAACCAGCAGCGCCAGCAGCCAGCTGATGCGCGCGGCAACATCGTCGGCGTTGAGGGCTGGAAGCAATAGCAGAATATCCTGCTGCAGCGCGGCTGGCAGCGCATCGCACAACGTCTGGCGCGCCTGCCAGCGCGCAGGCTCCAGCAGCTGTAGCGCCGCCGCCGGCGCGCCCGCGCTGAGGCGCAGCGCAGTCTGCAGCGCCGCCGTCTCCTGCGGTATTTGTTTGCTCAGCCACTGCAGGCTTTGCGCCTCATCCGGCGGCGCCAGCGAGAGCGCCATACAGCGGCTGCGCAGCGTGGCTAACAGTCGCGAAGGTTCCCGGCTGCTGAGAAAAAACCAGCTATTGGCCGGCGGCTCTTCCAGAGTTTTTAACAGCGCATTCGCCGCCGATTCGCTCAGCTGCGCCGCATCGGGAAGCCAGACGACTTTCGCGCCGCCCTGCTGGGCAAAATGATAGAGCTTCTCCGTCACCTGGCGCACTGCGTCAATCCCCAGCGTGCTTTTGCCTTTTTCAGCCTCCAGCCGATACCAGTCGGGATGCGTCTGCGCCTGCATCAGCTGGCAGCCGTGACAGAGACCGCAGCTTTTCAACCCGTCCGGCTGCTGACACATCAGCCAGCGGCTGACGCCCCACACCAGCGCGTCATCCCCCATGCCTTCGATCGCCTGAATCAGCAGCGCGTGATGAGCACGCCCCGCCTGATGCTGGCCGATGATATAGCGATAAGGCTGGTTCAGCCACGGATACCAGTTCATGCCTGCTGTTCCAGCCAGCGCGTCAGCGTCGTTTTAATCGCCTGCGTAACGCTGGCGAGCGGCTGCGTGGCATCTATGGTCAGGATGCTGCGGTCCTCGGCCGCCAGCGCCAGATAGCGCTCGCGGGTGCGTTCAAAGAAGCGCAGCGACTCCTGCTCGATGCGATCCAGTTCGCCGCGCGCCCGGGCGCGCTGCAGCCCGATTTCCGGCGTGACGTCGAGATAGAGCTGAAGATCGGGACGGAAATCGCCCAGTACGGCATCGCGCAGGGTGCGCATCAGCGCGCTGTCCAGCCCGCGACCACCGCCCTGGTAGGCCTGCGAAGAGAGATCGTGCCGATCGCCAATCACCCATGCGCCGCGCGCCAGCGCAGGCTTGATTACGGTATCGACCAGCTGCACGCGCGCGGCGTAGAGCATCAGCAGCTCCGCTTTGTCCGTCACCTGTTCGCCTTCAATGCCCTGCTTCACCAGGACGCGCAGCTGCTCCGCCAGCGGTGTGCCGCCCGGCTCGCGAGTGAAAACGATATCCTGAATGCCTCGTTCGCGCAGCGTGGCGACAATCGCCTCGCGCGCAGTGGTTTTCCCGGCGCCTTCAAGGCCTTCAATGACGATAAACTTACTTTTCATCTTTTCCCTTTAGCGTTTGCCGGTAAGCCTGTACCGCCTGGTTATGACTGGCAAGATTGGTGGTAAAGGTGTGACCGCCCTTGCCGTCGGCGACAAAATAGAGGTAACTGGTTTTTTCCGGATGCGCCGCCGCTTCCAGCGAGGCTTTGCTCGGCGCGGCGATCGGGCCAGGCGGCAAACCGTTAATAGTGTAGGTATTGTAATCGGTCGGCGTCTCAAGGTCTTTACGCGTCAGCGTGCCTGTATATTTATCGCCCATGCCGTAAATCACCGTGGGATCGGTTTGCAGCTTCATGCCGGTGCGCAGCCGGTTGATAAACACCGAGGCGACGCGCGCGCGTTCAGCACTGACGGCGGTCTCTTTTTCAATTACTGAGGCCATGGTCACCATCTCCTGCGGATTTTTATAGGGCAAATCCGCCATGCGATCCCGCCAGATCTGATCCACCAGCGCCGTCATGCGAGCATGCGCGCGCTGCAGCAGCGCGATGTCGCTGGTATTGGCGGTATAGAGATAGGTATCTGGATAGAAGCTCCCTTCCAGCGCCAGCGGATCGATATTAAGCGTTTTTGCCAGCGTGGCGAACTGATCATCTTTCAGGGTGTGCCGGATATAGGGAGCGGCGCGCAGCTCGGCGAGCCATTCACTAAGGCGCTGGCCTTCTACCAGCCGCAGCGGAAACTGCGCCTCTTTACCGCTGGCGAGCAGCTGCAGCAGCGCCCGCACCGTCATCCCTTTCTCCAGCCGATAGGTGCCCGCTTTAAACCGGGCCAGCTCCGGCTCCAGCTTGAGCAGTGGACCAAACCAGATGCTCTGCGGAATAAGATGCTGGCTCTCCAGCTGCGCCTCCAGCGCTACCCGGCCGGTGCCTGCTGGTAAGGTATAGATAGTTTCCTGGTCAATGGTTAGCGGGGCCGCGGCGAAGCGCTGGATCTGCCAGTAGCTAAAGGCCGCCGCAAGGATCAGAATCGCCGCAGCGACGGCGAAAATTTTTTTAGTTCTACTCATTTTGCTTCCATTAAATAGCAGCTTTCCTGTAACCGGCGGTAAAGCGTGCGTTCGCTGAATAATCGGTCGTCCAGCTGTCGCACCGGCAAGACCGGCATCAGGGCATTGCAGATAACGATTTCGTCGGCCGCCAGCAGCTGCGCTGGCTCGCAGCGTACCACATGACAAATCTCGCCTGCGGCGGCCATTTGCGCCATCAGATAGCGCCGCATGATGCCATCAACGCCGGACTGCGTCAGGTCGGGTGTAAAGATGCGATCGCCCTGCCGCCAGAATAAATTGGCCGCACAGCATTCCACCACGTTGCCCGCAGTGTCAAGCACCAGCGCCTCGTCGGCGTCGCTCTGGTCGAGATGCGCGCGGATCAACACCTGTTCCAGGCGATTCAGGTGCTTAATGCCCGCCAGCAGCGGGTTCTGCGCCAGCCGGACCGGGCTGGTTTGCAGCTTAACGCCCTGCGTCTGCAGCGGCAGATAATGGTGCGGCCACGGCGCAACCGAGACGATGCGCGTGGCGCCGCTGACGCCTTTTCGGCTGTAGCCGCGTCCGCCCGAGCCGGCGCTGATAATGACCTTTAGTACCGCCTGCTTGTGCGGCTGCGCGGCAATACGCATCTCTCTTTCCAGCCGCGTCCAGTCGACGTCGGGCATCATCAGCCGTTCGCAGCCCTGGCGCAGTCGCCGCAGGTGCGCGTCCAGCAGCTGAATATGGCCATTATCGACCGCCGCCGTGGTAAAGCAGCCGTCACCAAACTGCGTCGCGCGATCGCTGGCTGAGAGAGTAAGTTGCTCCGTTCCGTTGATCCACATGGGGCTCTCCCGCAAGGAAAAGCGCTATGGTAGCGCTTTGTATTGTGATAATCCGTTTCAGAGCCTTTCTGAATAGAAAAAAGGCCCGCATTTGCGGGCCTTTTGCCAGAACGTGAATCGTCAGACTTTACGGAAGATCAACGAGCCGTTAGTGCCGCCGAAACCGAAGGAGTTACACAGCGTGTACTCCAGACCGCTGACCTGACGCGCCGTGTGCGGCACGAAGTCGAGATCGCAACCCTCATCCGGGTTATCCAGATTGATGGTCGGCGGAACGGCCTGATCGCGCAGCGCCAGGATCGAGTAGATAGACTCTACCGCGCCTGCCGCGCCCAGCAGATGGCCGGTCATTGATTTGGTCGAGCTGACCATAACGGTTTTCGCCGCAGCGCCGAAAATGGTTTTCACCGCCTGCGCTTCTGCTTTGTCACCCGCTGGCGTAGACGTGCCGTGTGCGTTGACGTAGCCGATCTGCTCCGGCGACAGCTGCGCGTCACGCAGCGCATTTTCCATCGCCAGCGCTGCGCCTGCGCCGTTTTCCGGCGGCGAAGTCATGTGGTAAGCATCGCTGCTCATGCCGAAGCCGACAATTTCCGCATAGATCTTCGCGCCGCGTTTTTTAGCGTGCTCATACTCTTCCAGCACGATAATGCCTGCGCCGTCGCCCAGCACGAAGCCGTCACGATCTTTATCCCACGGACGGCTTGCCGCCTGCGGGTTATCGTTGCGCGTAGAGAGCGCGCGCGCAGCGCCAAAGCCGCCGACACCCAGTGGGGTGCTGGCTTTTTCTGCGCCGCCCGCCAGCATCACGTCAGCATCGTTATAGGCGATAATGCGCGCCGCATGGCCGATGTTGTGCACGCCTGAGGTACAGGCTGTCGCGATAGAGATACTGGGGCCTTTCAGGCCGTACATAATCGTCAGGTGCCCTGCAACCATATTGACGATGGTCGAAGGAACAAAGAACGGACTGATTTTGCGCGGACCGCCGTTGACCAGCGAGGTGTGGTTCTCTTCAATCAGACCCAGTCCGCCGATGCCGGAACCAATCGCCGCGCCGATACGACCAGCGTTCTCATCGGTCACGACCAGACCCGAATCCTGCATAGCCTGCACGCCGGCGACAATGCCGTATTGGATGAAGTCATCCATCTTGCGCTGATCTTTGCGCGAGATGATTTCATCACAATTAAAATCTCTTACAATGCCAGCAAATCGGGTTGCGTAGGCACTCGTATCAAAATGGTCGATCAGGTTAATGCCGCTCTGACCGGCAAGGAGAGCACTCCAGGTAGACTCTACGGTTTTGCCGACAGGAGACAACATGCCAAGACCGGTCACAACTACACGACGCTTAGACACGTTCGTCCTCCAGGGAGGGGAAATATAAACTCTGTGGGACAAGCATAAAACTCAGGCGGTCGAGCGACCGCCTGAAGATATTCATTAGCCTTGGTGGCTATTGATGTAGTCGATCGCTGCCTGAACGGTAGTGATTTTCTCAGCTTCTTCGTCTGGAATCTCAGTATCAAACTCTTCTTCCAGAGCCATTACCAGCTCAACGGTGTCAAGAGAATCAGCACCCAGGTCTTCAACGAAAGATGCAGAGTTAGTTACTTCGTCCTCTTTCACACCCAGCTGCTCAGCAATGATTTTCTTAACGCGTTGTTCGATATCGCTCATACTATTTAATTTCCTATCAAAACTCGCTTTCGCGATGGTTTTCGTAGTGTATAAAATGTTGAAAAAGATGCAACAAAATCCCGGCTGGTCGAACCACGATTTTACGCTATTTTGCGGTTTTTACCGCAAATAATGCAAATCATTTCGTGAATATCAGACCATGTACATGCCGCCATTGACGTGCAGCGTCTCACCCGTGATGTAGGCTGCTTCGTCAGAGGCTAAAAATGCAACAGCATTGGCGATTTCCTGCGCGTCGCCTAAACGACCTGCCGGAACCTGCGCCAAAATGCCGGAACGTTGCTCTTCGCTCAGTGCACGCGTCATGTCCGTCTCAATAAAGCCCGGTGCCACGACGTTTACGGTAATGCCACGTGACGCAATTTCGCGCGCCAGTGATTTGCTAAAGCCAATCAAACCCGCCTTGGCTGCTGCGTAGTTTGCCTGGCCCGCGTTGCCCATGGTGCCAACAACGGAACCGATGGTAATGATACGACCCACACGTTTTTTCATCATGGCGCGCATAACTGCCTTAGACAGACGGAAAACCGACGTCAGGTTGGTATCCAGGATATCCGCCCATTCGTCGTCTTTCATGCGCATCAACAGATTATCACGCGTAATGCCTGCATTATTGACCAAAATGTCTACTTCGCCAAATTCTGCGCGAACCTTCTCCAGCACGCTGTCGATCGATGCGGGATCGGTCACATTCAGCAGCAGACCTTTGCCGTTATCGCCGAGGTAAGCACTGATGGCTTCTGCGCCGCTTTCGCTTGTCGCGGTGCCAACAACTTTGGCGCCGCGTGCAACCAGCGTTTCCGCGATAGCGCGGCCGATACCGCGGCTCGCGCCTGTTACCAGCGCAACTTTACCTTCAAAGCTCATGATTTTCCTCTTATTCCTGTTCAAGGGCCGCAGAAAGCGACGTCGGATCGTTTACCGCTGCCGCCGTCAGGCTGTCCACAATGCGTTTGGTCAGACCCGTCAGCACTTTGCCCGGTCCCATTTCCAGCAGCTGAGTAATGCCCTGTGACGCCATAAATTCTACGCTCTCGGTCCAGCGAACCGGGCTGTAGAGCTGACGCACCAATGCATGACGGATCGCCGCCGCATCGCTTTCGCATTTTACGTCAACGTTGTTCACCACCGGAACGGACGGCGCGTTGAAAGTCATCTTTTCCAGCGCGACCGCCAGCTTGTCCGCTGCGGGCTTCATCAGCGCGCAGTGCGACGGCACGCTGACCGGCAGCGGCAGCGCACGCTTCGCGCCAGCGGCTTTACAGGCTGCGCCCGCGCGCTCGACCGCCTCTTTATTTCCGGCAATCACTACCTGACCCGGCGAGTTGAAGTTAACCGGCGAAACGACCTGCCCCTGCGCGCTCTCTTCGCACGCTTTGCGAATCGAGGCGTCATCCAGGCCGATAATCGCCTGCATCGCGCCGGTGCCTTCCGGCACCGCTTCCTGCATCAGTTTGCCGCGCAGCTCCACCAGCTTGATCGCATCGGCGAAATCAATAACGCCTGCGCACACCAGCGCGGAGTATTCGCCCAGGCTATGGCCCGCCATCAGCGACGGCTGCTTGCCGCCCTGCTGTTGCCAGACGCGATAGATCGCGACGGAAGCGGCCAGCAGCGCAGGCTGCGTCTGCCAGGTTTTATTCAGCTCTTCAGCCGGTCCGTTGCTGACCAGCTGCCACAAATCATATCCCAGCGCGTCAGACGCTTCGCGGAAGGTCTCTTCCACCTGCGGATAGCTTGCCGCCAGCTCTGACAGCATGCCGACGGTCTGTGAACCCTGACCGGGGAAAACAAATGCAAATTGCGTCATCTTCAGTTCCTGTGAATCAAAAGCGAACCAGTGCGGAACCCCAGGTGAAACCGCCACCAAAGGCTTCCAGCAGAATCAGTTGTCCGGGTTTGATACGGCCGTCGCGTACGGCTTCATCCAGCGCGCTGGGCACCGAGGCCGCCGAGGTATTGCCGTGACGGTCCAGCGTGACCACCACTTTGTCCATGCCCATGCCAAGTTTTTTCGCCGTCGCGCTGATGATGCGCAGGTTAGCCTGATGCGGCACCAGCCAGTCGAGCATTTCGCGATCGAGATTGTTGGCCTGCAGCGTTTCGTCAACGATGTGCGCCAGTTCGGTCACCGCAACCTTAAAGACTTCGTTGCCAGCCATAGTGAGGTAGGCGGGTTCGTCCTGATGGGCGCGATTCTGGTAAGGGAGCGTCAGCAGCTGGCCATAACGGCCGTCAGCGTGCAGGTGAGTAGAGATGATGCCCTGCTCTTCGCTCGCGCCTAACACCACGGCGCCCGCGCCGTCGCCGAACAGAATGATGGTGCCGCGATCGTTCGGGTCAAGGGTGCGTGCCAGCACGTCGGAGCCAATCACCAGCGCATGTTTTACCGCGCCGTTTTTGATGTACTGGTCCGCGACGCTCAGAGCGTAGGTAAAGCCTGCGCAGGCTGCCGCCAGATCGAATGCGGCGCAGTCGTTGATGCCCAGCATCTGCTGGATCATGCAGGCCGAGCTGGGGAACGCATGGCTGGATGAGGTGGTGGCGACGATAATCAGTCCGATTTCGCTGGCCTCTATGCCCGCCATCTCCAGCGCGCGCTGCGCGGCGGCGAAGCCCATGCTGGCCACAGTTTCATCCGGCGCGGCAATGCGGCGCTCACGGATGCCGGTGCGGGTTACGATCCACTCGTCCGACGTCTCCACCATTTTTTCCAGATCCGCATTCGAACGCACCTGGCTAGGCAAATAGCTGCCCGTACCGATAATTTTGGTAAACATCTAGGCTTTGTCACTCCTGGCTAATACAGCATCAAGGCGCGCGGCGATTCGTTCGGGAACCTGCCGTCGCACCGCCTGCTCTGCCTGCTCTATCGCCACGGCGAAGGCGCGTTGATTCGCCGCGCCATGGCTTTTGATCACTGTTCCGCGCAATCCTAACAGACAAGCGCCATTATACTGGTCGGGGTTGAGATGCCCGAAGCGCTGCGCAAGACGTTTCTGAATCCAGCGCCCCAGCAGCTTCAGCCACCATGACCGTTTTTTCCCCTCCCCTGAAGACTTCAGCAGGGAAAGGAACATTCTTACCACGCCTTCCATGGTTTTCAGCGTGACGTTGCCGACGAATCCGTCACACACCAGCACATCTGTCTTGCCGGTAAGGAGGTCGTTGCCTTCCAGGTAACCAATATAGTTAATATGTTCGGACGCTTTTAGCATACTGGCGGCGCCGCGGATACTCTCCAGCCCTTTGGTCTCTTCCTGACCAATATTGAGCAGCGCGACGCGGGGATTGGGGATCGCTAATACCTCTTCCGCCATCACCGCGCCCATTACGGCAAACTGCACCAGCATTTCGCTGTCCGACTCTACGTTAGCGCCTAAATCCAGCACCACCGTTTTGCCGCGCTGCTGATGCGGCAACACGGTCATTAACGCCGGGCGTTCAATGCCGTCCAGCGGTTTTATCATTAATTTCGCCAGCCCCATCAGGGCACCGGTATTACCGGCGCTGATACAGGCCTGCGCTCGTCCCTCTTTCACTAGCTCCAGCGCAATGCGCATTGAGCTGCCGCGGCTGTTGCGGATCGCCTGTGAGGGCCGCGCATCGCTTGCAATAACTGACTCGGCAGGAATAACCTGCAAACGCCCCAGTAAGGAGGAATCCGCTTTGGCAAGCAATGGGGTGATGTCGTCGGGAATGCCGACCAGAAGAAGATTGAGATGCGAATGAGAGGCCAGTGCCTGCAAAGCTGCAGGCACTGTCACGCAGGGACCGAAGTCCCCGCCCATGGCATCAATAGCCAGGGTCAAACGTGTCAAAGTATCACCTTGCTAAGCGCAAGTCTTACTTGGTGATAACCTTGCGACCGCGGTAGTAGCCATCCGCAGTGATGTGGTGACGCAGATGCGTTTCGCCAGAAACTTTATCTACAGACAGGGCAGCGGTGGTCAGCGCATCGTGCGAACGACGCATACCACGCTTAGAACGGGTGGGTTTATTCTGTTGTACGGCCATGGACCTTACTCCTATTACTTACGCTTTAAACTGGCTAATACGGCAAATGGGTTTGGTTTTTCCGCCTCTGCAGGCAATTTGCCAAAGACCATGTCCGCCTCGGACACTTCACAGTGTTCAGAATCATGCACCGGAACGACCGGCAGCGCGAGAATGATTTCATCCTCTATCACCGCCAGCAGATCGACTTCGCCAAAATCATCGACGTCGATCGGCTCGTAGGCTTCCGGCAGTGCCTCGGCCTGCTCATCATTTGAGACAGGACTGAAGCAATAGCTTACGTGGACAGAGTGAGGAAACGGCTGGTTGCAGCGCTGACAGCGCAATGTAACCTGCACGTCCGCTGTACCTTGCAGTACGGCGAGGCGCTGGCTGTCAACCGCAAACGACATGGCACATTCCACGTCACTGTCCACACTAACAACTGAGTCGGCTACGCGCTCCACCTGTTCAGGGGTGTAAACGCCCTGATAATCGAGGCGTTTTTGAGCGGCGCGGACCGGATCCAGCGTCAGGGGTAATTTTACCTTTTGCATAGGGCGCGCATATTAACTTTGTAACGTCATAGAGTCAAAGAAAAAGGCCGTGTAACAGCATCTTTCACCAGTTATTCGCATCCAGTGCGGCGCACAGTTTAAAATGAGTGTCACCAATTCGCCATTACTATTGTGAAAAAATGCCTGTCTCTATTCTTTTAGCCTCAACCTCGCCTTTCCGCCAGGCGTTATTAGGCAAACTCGGCCTGCCTTTTATTACCGCTGCGCCAGAGGTGGATGAAACCCCGCACGCCGGTGAAGATGCCGAAACGCTGGTCACGCGCCTCGCCATTGCCAAAGCGCAGGCGCTGGCCGCCGACTATCCCGATAGCTGGATTATCGGTTCGGATCAGGTGTGCGTGCTCAACGGCGCGATTACAGGCAAGCCGCATACCCCCGTGCGCGCTTTCGCGCAGCTACGGCAGGCGAGCGGCAACGCCATCACCTTTTATACCGGACTGGCGCTCTACCATCCCCGCAGCCAGCGGCTGTTGCAGTGCTGCGAACCTTTTGTGGTGCACTTCCGCCCTCTCAGCGATGAGGAAATCCGCACCTATATAGAGAAAGAGCAGCCTTTACAGTGCGCCGGGAGTTTTAAAAGCGAAGGAATGGGGATTTGCCTGTTTGAACGGCTGGAGGGACGCGATCCGAACACGCTGGTCGGCCTGCCGCTGATCGCGCTTAATAGCATGTTGCGGACGGTCGGCATCAATCCGCTGGGATGATGCCGACCCTGCGTTAGCTTTTCTGCTGACGCAGCGCCTTCAGGCAGCGTTTAAGCTCTTCATCAAGCGGCGCTTCTAAACGCAGCGTCTCGCCGCTGTTGGGATGAGTAAACGTCAGCGCGGCGGCATGCAGGAACAAACGACGCAGCCCGGTAGCGGCCAGCTGACTGTCGAACTCGCGCTCGCCATAGCGGTCGTCAAAGGCGATAGGATGACCGGCATGCAGCGTATGGACGCGGATCTGATGAGTGCGGCCGGTAACCGGGCTAGCCTTGACCAGGGTGGCAAAGGCGAAGCGCTCTTCGACTTTAAAGCGCGTTTCCGACGGTTTGCCTTCGCTGCTGACGCGCACCACGCGTTCGCCGCTCTGCAGAATGTTCTTCAGCAGCGGCGCCTGCACCACTTTCAGGTGTGAGGGCCAGCTGCCGCGCACCAGCGCCAGGTAATCTTTCTGCATCCCCTTTTCACGCAGCTGCTCATGCAGCGAGCGCAGCGCCGACCGCTTCTTGGCGACCAGCAGTACGCCGGAGGTATCGCGATCGAGACGATGCACCAGCTCAAGGAAACGCGCCTCCGGGCGCAGCGCGCGCAGCCCTTCAATCACGCCGAAGCTCAGTCCGCTGCCGCCATGCACCGCCGTACCGGACGGCTTGTTCAGCACCAGAATATGGTCATCTTCAAAGATGATCGCTTCCGCCAGTGCCGCCACCTTCTCCAGCTTAGGTGAAACGGCCTGTTCCTCGCGCTCGGCGACGCGCACCGGCGGGATGCGCACCTCATCGCCCGCTTCCAGCTTGTATTCAGGTTTGATGCGTTTTTTATTCACCCGCACCTCACCTTTACGCAGAATGCGATAAATCATGCTTTTCGGCACGCCCTTGAGCTGGGTGCGTAAAAAGTTATCAATGCGTTGTCCGGCATTTTCAGCCGTAATGGCGACAAGCTGTACGCCAGGATTCTCAGTTTTCATGGCGGCGATTCTAAATAGTGTCCTGTGATAGCGCCACCCCTTTTTCTGTGCTTAACTCTCCTCTTGTCGCGCGAAAAAGCGCAGCGTGCGCTGGCTTTTTCAGCAGCCTGCTCATTCGTCCGACATATTAAGGTGTTATGCATCACTAATCTTCATCAGGCGATAAAAGTCGCCTTGCTATATGAAGGTTAGCAATGGAATAATGCTTAAGTTTCTCGCCTGATGCACTTCAGGCCAGAAAAAGAGCTAATTAGTCATTTTGCCGAATGAAACGGACACGCAGCAATGGCGTAAGACGTGATGTTAATTCAGGCACTTAGCGGGCTGCGGGTTGCGGCCTGGACGGAATTTTGAGATGCAGGAGCGATCAGTTTCTTTCCGGCATTTCAGCGCAACGGCGCTGTTTTTCCTTATGAAAAACAGGCCACCGACGTTATTTGCGCCCCTCGCGCAGTCGACAACCGGGAGGTTGACGTAAAGCACTTAGTCACGGGGCCATCGGTCAAAACTCGTCCAGGGTAACTATGCCCGCAGCTTTATCACTCATGTGAGAATAACGAGTCAGAAACGATGAAAAGAATGTTAATTAATGCAACTCAGCAGGAGGAGTTGCGCGTTGCCCTGGTTGATGGACAACGTCTGTACGATCTGGATATCGAAAGCCCCGGACACGAACAGAAAAAAGCCAACATCTACAAAGGTAAAATTACCCGCATTGAACCCAGCCTTGAAGCTGCGTTTGTCGATTACGGCGCCGAGCGCCACGGTTTTCTCCCCCTGAAAGAAATCTCCCGCGAATATTTCCCTGCCAGCTACAACGCACAAGGCCGTCCAAATATTAAAGACGTGCTGCGCGAAGGTCAGGAAGTGATCGTGCAGATTGATAAAGAGGAGCGCGGCAATAAAGGCGCAGCGCTGACCACCTTTATCTCTCTGGCGGGCAGCTATCTGGTGCTGATGCCGAACAACCCCCGCGCGGGCGGCATCTCTCGCCGCATCGAAGGCGACGATCGCACCGAACTGAAAGAGGCGCTCTCCTCGCTGGAGCTGCCGGACGGCATGGGCCTGATCGTGCGCACCGCGGGCGTAGGCAAATCCGCCGACGCGCTGCAGTGGGATCTGAGCTTTCGTCTGAAACACTGGGAAGCGATCAAGAAAGCCGCGGAAAACCGCCCCGCTCCCTTCCTGATCCATCAGGAAAGCAACGTTATCGTACGCGCCTTCCGGGACTATCTGCGCCAGGATATCGGCGAGATTCTGATCGACAACCCGAAAGTGCTTGAGCTGGCGCGCCAGCATATCGCCGCGCTCGGTCGTCCCGACTTCAGCAGCAAGATCAAGCTCTACACCGGTGAAATCCCGCTGTTCAGCCACTATCAGATCGAATCGCAGATTGAGTCCGCCTTCCAGCGCGAAGTGCGCCTGCCTTCCGGCGGCTCTATCGTTATCGACAGTACCGAAGCGCTGACCGCTATCGATATCAACTCGGCACGCGCCACGCGCGGCGGCGATATCGAAGAGACAGCGTTCAATACCAACCTGGAAGCCGCCGATGAGATCGCGCGCCAGCTGCGTCTGCGCGACCTGGGCGGCCTGATCGTTATCGACTTTATCGATATGACGCCGGTGCGCCATCAGCGCGCGGTGGAAAATCGCCTGCGCGAAGCGGTACGTCAGGATCGCGCGCGCATTCAGATCAGCCATATTTCACGCTTTGGCCTGCTGGAGATGTCGCGTCAGCGCCTCAGCCCGTCGCTGGGCGAGTCGAGCCATCACGTCTGCCCACGCTGTAGCGGCACCGGTACCATCCGTGACAACGAATCGCTGTCGCTCTCTATTCTGCGCCTGATTGAAGAAGAAGCGCTGAAAGATAATACCAAAGAGGTGCACGCCATTGTTCCGGTGCAGATCGCCTCTTACCTGCTGAACGAAAAACGTGAAGCGGTGAACGCGATTGAGAAACGCCAGGGCGGCGTCCGCGCCATTATCGTGCCGGACGATCGCATGGAAACGCCGCACTACTCCGTGTTGCGCGTGCGTAAAGGCGAAGAAACGCAGACCCTCAGCTATCATCTGCCGAAGCTGCATGAAGCTGAAATGGCGATGCCGTCAGAAGAGGAACATGCCGAGCGCCGTCGTCCTGAACAGCCTGCGCTGGCCGCTTTTGTGATGCCTGACGCGCCGCCTGTGCCTGTAGAGACCCCGGCAGAACAGCCGAAAGCCGACGCACAGCCTGCGGCCAAACCTGCTGCCGCTGCAACACCGGCCGCAGCAAGCACCAGCAGCAGTGGCACCGGCTTCTTCAGCCGTCTGCTGAAAAAGCTGTTCGGCAGCAACGAAGCCGCGCCGACTCCAGCTGTGGAAGCGACGCCAGCGCCGCAGACCAGCAGCGAAGAGAGCGACGGCAGCGCCAAAGAGCGTGGCGATCGTCGCAACAACCGCCGCAACAATAACCGTCGCGAGCGTACGCCGCGCAACGGCGAAAACCGCGAGCCGCGCGAAAGCCGCGAACCGCGTGAAAACCGTGAACCGCGCGAACCACGCGAAAGCCGTGAGCCGCGTGAAGGCCGCGAGCCGCGCGATAACGCCGATAACCGCCGCAATAAGCGTCAGGCGCCGCAGAATGAAGCACGCGAAGAGCGCAGCCCTGTTCTGAGCGACGAAGCGCGCCAGCAGCGCGAAGAGCAACAGCAGCAGCGTCGCGAACAGCGCGCTGAGCGTCAGCGTCGTCGTCAGGAAGAGAAACGCGCGCAGCAGGAAGCGAGCAAAGCCGTCGAGCAGGCCGTTGCTGAAGTGGTCGAGACCCCGGAAGCGCAGGAAGAAGAGCGCGTTCAGGTTATGCCGCGCCGCAAACCGCGCCAGCTGGCACAGAAAGTGCGCATTATTGACGAAAGCGAGCAGCCGGTAGCTGAAGCTGTCGAGCCGCAGCCAGAGGTTGCGCGCAGCCTGCCGCAGAGCGAAGAGCCTGTTGTACTGCACGATCAGGATGAGGCAGAGAGCCGCGACAACGGCAATATGCCGCGCCGTTCGCGCCGTTCGCCGCGCCACCTGCGCGTCAGCGGTCAGCGTCGTCGTCGCTATCGTGATGAGCGTTATCCAACCGAGTCCGCTATGCCGCTCGCCGCTGCCGCTGCTTCGCCAGAGATGGCATCCGGTAAAGTCTGGGTACGCTATCCGGTCGCACAGCCGGTTGAGACTCAACAGCCGCAGCAGGAAGCGCCGGATTACAGCCAGCAAGAGACCGCAGAGATCATTGCGCTGCCGGTCGCCGCGGAAGAGATCGCGCCGCAGAGCGCTGATGAAGTGCATCAGGCTGAACCGCAGGCAGAAACGCCGGTAACGCTGGTTAATACGGATAACACTACGCCGATTGACGCGCCGGTGAACCATGAACCTGCCGTTATCCCGGCCGCCGACGAAGCGAAAGCGGAAGCGATCGCCGAACAGGCTGTTCCGGCTGCCCCGGTCGAGGAAGAGACGCCCGCTGTCGCTACCGAGATCGCCGCTGAAGCCGCACACGACGTAACGCCAGAAGCAGAAGCGCAGGTTGAGGAAGTGCTAAACGCGCCGGTTGCGGCGGAAAGCAAGCCTGAGCCGATCACCGAACCGCATGCGCCCGTCCCGGCGCGCGACGCCGCACCGCAGCAAGCTGCCGTCCGCTTTACGCATCACGCCACCGCGCCGATGACCAAAGCACCGGCACCAGCCTGGCAGCCGGAGCCGGTACGCCACAGCGACTGGGTACGCTCGCCGTTCGCCTTCGAGGGCAAAGGCTCCGCTGGCGGTCACAGCGCGACGCATCAGGCCACCGCGCCTGCGACCCGACCTGAAAGCGCCGAATAATCTGACGCGACACAGTAAAACCCCGGCTTGCCGGGGTTTTTTATTTCTGCTCCTGGGCCAGAACAGGGGCGATGTACCGGCTCATTCAGCCTGGCGTTTTATTCCGCTGTAGTTGCAGCGCCTTATTACAGGCAAAAAAAATCCCACGATACCGGTCAGGGTCGTGGGACAAAATGAGCATGTCCGGTTCAGGCATGCTCGAATTCCTTTTTATTGTCAGGCGTTAAGCTGGAACAGCGACAGCTTGGACATGTCGGTAAAGGTCTTGTAAGAGGCCTGAAGCGCCGTTTGCTGCATGGTGTAGCTGGAGATAGCCGAGGTGTAGTCGGTATCGACCAGGTTGCTCATTTCGGTGCTCAGGATAACGTCGCGATTCCCGCCCTGCCCGTCCAGCGTGCTCAGCTCAGAGAGCTGGGTGCCGATTTCAGAACGCACAGTCAGCACGTTATTCAGCGAGTTGCTCAGGCCGCGGTTGGTTTTATCCATCGCATCCTGAAAGGTCTTTTGAGTAGCAGCGTCAGCATCTGCCTGCGGCGTCTTCAGCGCGGCAATTGCGCTGTCGAGCATATTAAAGACATTGGTTTCGCTGGCGCTGCCGTCCGGCTCTTTGGTGGCGTTGCCGGTAATCGACATAAAGATATCGTCGCCGGTGTGCCCCACGGTCATGGTGCGGCTGGTATCGACCTTCTGCGTAATCGCGTCGGTGCCGCCTGTATAGCTCACCGCGCCGCTGCCGTTGTCTGCAAAGGGCGCGCTGTCCGTTTTATAACCAGCGAAGATATAGCGGCCGTTACCGTCTTTACTGTTCGCCAGGTTCAGCAGCTGCGAGCGCAGGCCCTCCAGCTGGGTGGCGATTGAGCCGCGGTCGTCGTCGCTCAGCGTGCCGGTAGAGCCGTAAACGATCAGCGTCTGCGCATCCTGAATGGTGCTGGTTACGCTGGTGAGCGTATTCTCTTCCATCGACAGCCCCTGGTTTGCAAAGGTGCGCGCCAGCGCGTACTGGCTGCTCTGCGCCTGGGTCTGCGCCAGCACCACCGAACGTGACGCAGCGATAGGATCGTCTGATGGATTGTTAACGCGGCGGCCGCTGGAGAGCTGCTCGCCGACTTTCAGCCAGGAGGATTGCGAATCGCTGATACCGCGCACCTGCTGGTTAAAAATCATGTTTGTACTGAGTCGCATGGTTCTTTTCCTTAGCGGATGTTAAGCAGCGCGTCGAAAATGGAGCTGGCGGTTTGCAGCACCTGCGCGTTCGCCATGTAGTACTGCTGATATTTGGTCAGGTTGGCGTACTCTTCGTCGAGGTTGACGCCTGAGACCGACTGCTGGCGATCGGTCAGCTGATCCACCACGTTTTTCTGGGTGGTGCTGGCAGTTTCCAGCGTGCTGGTTTTGTTACCGACAGTGCTGACGATGCTGGCGTAAGCCTGCGACAGCGTAGCGTTGCCGTTCACAACCTTGGCGTCCTGCAGAGCCAGCAGCTTCTGGGCGTTGCGGTTGTCGCTTTCGCCACCCGTAGCGCCTGCTGCGGCAATCTGCGACTCACTGGTAATAGCGACAGACATATTGCCAATCACGTTCTGCACCGGCTTCACCAGGAAGCTGTCCTGCGCGTTCGGCGTGCCGTTTACGGTCAGCTGCAGACCGTCGAAGCTCAGCGTGGCGTTGCCGGATGCGTCTGTACCCGCCGTCGCGGTGATCTTCACGTTGTCAGAGGCGCGCGTAACGTTCCAGCTACTGCCGTCATAGCTGACGGTATAGTTAGAGGCTTTCAGCGCGCTGGTATCGGTCCAGGCTGCCGTCACGGTCGTGGACGAGCTGTTTTTGCTGTTGCTCTGTACGGTCGGGCTGCCGATGGTGAAAAAGTCAGTACCCTGATCGCCGTTGCCGTCATAGCCCTGCTTATGCACCGCGTTAAAGCTGGTGGTAAAGGCTGCCGCCAGCTGGCCGAGCTGGTTTTGCGCGGTGTCGAGATCCTGCGAGCGGAAAGTCAACAGGCCGCCTAACGAGCCGGTAGTAATGCTCTTATCGGCGATCTCGACATTGCCTGCGCTGTTATCGACATAACCGACGGAGGTACGCGTAGGATCGCTGCTGGAAGGCATCGCCACCAGGCTAGTGGCTTTGTTGCCGTTGACCAGCGTCAGGTTGCCCATTGAGACAATATAGTTGCCGTCCTGCTTAGAGACGCTCACCCCGACGATGTTATTCAGGTTGTTCACCAGCTGATCGCGCTGATCCATCAGATCGTTCGGCTGCGCGCCGCTTGCGGTGCTGAGCTTGCCGATCTGCTTGTTGAGGTCGGCGATCTGGCTGGTGAAGGTGTTGATCTGGTCAACGTTTGAGGCGACATCAGTGTTGACGCTGCCCTGCATATTGGTCAGATACTGCGCGGTGGTCTGGAACTGGTTTACCAGGCCCTGCGCATTGCTCAGCATCGACTGGCGCGCAGAGGGGTCGTTCGCGTTGCTCACCACGTTCTGCAGGTTAGTAAAGAAGCCCTGAATCGACGTAGAGAGGCTGGTGGTCGAGGTTGAGAGCAGATCGTCAATATTGGAGATCTGCGAATACTGGGTATTAGCCGCGCTGTAGGTGGCGCTGGAACCGCGCAGCTGCGCCGTAATGAACTCGTCATACTCGCGCTGCACGCCGCTGATGTTGACGCCGTTGCCGTAATAGCTGTTGCCCTGCAGCGTGCTGTTCGCCTGCGCCAGCTGAATCGTCTGGCGCGAGTAGCCCGCGACCGTGTAGTTAGTGATGTTATTGCTGGTGGTGCTCAGCGCCGCCTGTGCGGCGCTCAGCCCACTCATCGCAGAGTTTATTATGCTGGACATCTCGGTTCCTTTCTTTCCCGTTAAGCGGGCTGGCAGTCATCAGTGCTCGCCCGTGCGCGAAAACGCGTCTGGCATCTGCTGGTATTATCGGCGCGCTTAAGTGAAACTTGAGGCTTAAGCTTCAGAAGAGATCGTTTAAATCTTTGCTGTACGCCTTTACGACTTTCTCGCCCATGTTTTTGAATTGCTGGATCATTCCCACCAGTTTCTGCGCATATTTCGGATCGGTGGCGTAACCGGCGGCCTGCAGCGCCTGCGCCCCCTGTTCGGCGCTCTGCGCGGTGGTGACGGCGGCGTAGCGTGGATTGTTTGAAAGCAGCTTCACGTAGTCGGTCAGCGCCTCGAAATAGGAGTGATAGACGCGGAAGCTGGCGCGCACCTTCTTCGCCTCACCCTGGTCATACTCGGTGGTCATGATATCGGTGGTCTCACCCTTCCAGTCGCCGCTCGCCTTGATACCGAATACGTTGTAGCTCGGTTTGCCGTCGCGGGTCAGGATCTGGCGCTGGCCCCAGCCCGACTCCAGCGCCGCCTGCGCCAGGATCAGGTGGTGCGGAATGCCGCTCTGGGCGCTGGCGGCCTGCGCCGGCTGCGCCAGCTGGGCGATAAACTCGCTGCTGTCGGCCGGCAGGTTTGCCGGGGAAACCGGCAGGCGCGGCACAGCCTTGCGCACCATCTGCTCCAGCTGGCTCGAAGCCGCCGCGCTGTAGATAAAGCTGTCATCGAGCGGCATCGGTACCGTACCGGCGCGCTCGTCAGGCTCCTGCGCCGGCTGCATCTGCTTGACGATAAGATCGGCCATGCCCAGTCCGCGCTTGCCGATCTCCTGCGCAATCTGCTGATCGTACATTGAGGTAAACATTTTGGTCGATTCGTTGCTGAAGATACCGTCCTGCGGCAGCGCTTCGCGCATGCTCTTCATCATCATCTGCACAAACATTCCCTCGACCTGCTTTGCAACCTGTAGCGCCTTGCCTTTCGGGTCGGTGCTGGCTTCGCGCTTCAGGTCGTTCAGCGAGCGGCTGTCAAAAGCCGCGTTCATCAGCGATTGCGTATCCATCGTCAGATAATTTCCAGTTTGGCGCGCAGACAGCCCGCGCTCTGCATCGATTGCAGAATGGACATCAGTTCGATTGGCGAGGCGCCTAACGCATTGAGCGCGCGCACCACGTTGTTCAGGTTGGCGCTGGCGCTGACGTGCTGCAGCGCGCCGCCGCTCTGACGCATATCGATCTGCGTTTGCGGTGTTACCACTGTCTGACCGCCGCCAAATGGCGTATTCGGCTGGCTGACGTTTTGCGACTGGTTGACCGTGACCGACAGGTTGCCCTGCGCCACCGCACAGGTGTTCAGCGTCACTTCACGATTCATCACCACCGAACCGGTACGCGAGTTGATGATGACTTTGGCATCTTCAACCGGGATAGAGACGTCGATGTTCTGGATCTCTGCCAGCATGCGAACCTGAGAGCTGTTGTTAGGCGATACGCGCACCTGTACGGTACGGGCGTCGAGCGCCGTCGCCATACCGTAGCCGCCGCGTGCGTTGATGGCGTCGGCGATACGCTGCGCCATCGAGAAATCTTCATTGTTCAGCTGCAGGTTGAGGGTGTTCTGGCTGCCGAAGTTGCTCTGCAGTTCGCGCTCAACGGTAGCGCCGCCGGTGATGCGGCCGCCGTTAAGCTGGTTAACCTGCACGCTGCTGCCGCCCGCCGACGCGCCCGCGCCGCCGACCAGAATATTACCCTGCGCCAGCGCGTAAACCTGGTTATCGACGCCTTTCATCGGCGTCATCACCAGCGTGCCGCCGCGCAGGCTTTTGGCGTTACCCAGCGAGGAGACCACCACGTCGATGGTTTGCCCCTGACGGGCGAAAGCGGGCAGCTGCGCCGTCACCATAACCGCCGCGACGTTTTTCAGCTGCATGTTGGTGCCCTGCGGCACAGTAATCCCGAGCTGGGAGAGCATGTTGCTGACGGTCTGCGTGGTGAACGGCGTCTGGGTGGTCTGGTCGCCGGTGCCATCGAGGCCCACGACCAGGCCGTAGCCGATCAGCTGGTTGTCACGCACGCCCTGTACGCTGGTCAGATCGCGAATACGGTCTGCGTGAGCGCTCAGGCTGAGGCCGAATGCCAGACTCAGGCCCAGCAGTAAACTTTTCATACTTTTCATCATGACCTCATTACATCGGCGAGATGTTCAGGAAGAAACGCTGGAACCAGCCCATCGTCTGCGCTTCGTTGATATAACCATTGCCGACATATTCGATACGGGCATCGGCCACCGCCGTCGACAATACCGAGTTGCTGGCGCTGATCGTGCGCGGGTTCACCACGCCGGAGAAGCGAATAAATTCGGTGCCCTGGTTTATTTCAATCTGTTTTTCACCGACCACGTGCAGGTTGCCGTTCGACAGTACCTGATTCACGGTGACGGTAATGGTGCCGGTAAAGGTGTTATTGGCGGTTGCGCCGCCTTTACCTGCGAAATCGTTTTTGCCGTTGGCGCCCAGGTTGGCTTTAGCGCCGTCGGCGCCAACCAGGCCATTCAGGCCGGTCGGAATGGCGTCAAGACCGAAGCTGGCGCTGCCGTCGCGGGTCGCGTTGGCTGAGGAGCTCTTGCTGGCGCTGACGTTTTCCTGCAGCGTAATGGTGAGCGTATCGCCGATATTGCGCGGACGACGGTCCTCAAACAGCGGCTGATAGCCGTAGTTGAGCGGCGCGACGCCCTGGAAAATAGAGCCGTTGACCACCGGCGGAGCGGAAGGCAGAGGCTGTGCCGTCGTTGCGCCTGCCACCAGCGGCGTGCGCGGCACTAACGCACAACCGTTAAGGGTCAGCAGCACGACCGCCACCAACCAATGTCCAGGCTTAATATTCAGTTGCTTCGCCACGGAGTCACGACCTTATAGATGTGTTGACTTCAGGCCAGCCTGCGCTGGCCCTGATAACCGGAATTAAATCTGTGTTAATTTCTGCAGCATTTGATCGGAGGTGCTGATCGCTTTGCTGTTGATTTCATAAGCGCGCTGCGTCTGGATCATGGTGACCAGCTCTTCCGCCACGTTGACGTTAGAGGTTTCCACATAACCCTGATAGAGCAGGCCCGCGCCGTTCTGGCCTGGCGTGCTCTGGGTGGGTGCGCCTGACGCCTGGGTCTCCTGGTAGAGGTTTTCGCCCATGCTGTCGAGACCGGCATCGTTAATAAAGGTGCTGAGCGTCAGCTGCCCTACCTGAGCCGGGTTGGTCTGGCCCTGCTGCGTCACGCTCACCACGCCGTCGCGCGAGATAGTGATGCTGGTGGCGTTAGCCGGGATGGTAATGCCGGGCTGTACCGGATAGCCGGCGTTGTTCACCAGCTGACCGTTTTGATCCACCTGGAACGAACCATCGCGGGTATAGGCAGAGGTGCCGTCCGGCAGCTGTACTTCAAAGTAGCCCTGGCCATTGATCGCCACGTCTTTGGAGTTGCTGGTCTGCGACAGGTTGCCCTGGGTATGCAGACGTTCGGTAGTGACCGGACGCACGCCGGTACCGATCTGCAGGCCCGACGGCAGTGTGGTCTGTTCGGAAGACTGCGTGCCCGGCTGGCGCAGAGTCTGGTACATCAAATCTTCAAAAACCGCGCGCGAACGTTTAAAGCCGTTCGTGCTGACGTTTGCCAGGTTGTTGGAGATGACGTCCATATTGGTTTGCTGGGCGTCAAGACCGGTTTTGGCGATCCATAAAGAACGAATCATCTTTTTTCCTCTGCCTTAGCTGCTCATGTTAAGCAGCTGGTTGGCTTTTTGTTCGTTTTCGTCGACGTTGGTGATGACTTTCATCTGCATCTCGAAACGTCGGGCGTTGGCGATCATATCGACCATGGTTTCGACCGGCTTGACGTTGCTGCCCTCCAGCACGCCCGGCATTACCTGCACCGTGGCGTCGTTGGCCAGCGTCGCGCCGCGCGTTGCCTGCGTCGCCTGGGTAGGACGGAACATGCCGTCGTCGCTGCGCTGCAGCTCTTTGCCAGTGGCCTTCACCAGTTTCAGACGACCAATCTGCACCGTCGCGTTAGGCGCATCGCCCGCATTGCGCGAGGTGATGGTACCGTCCGCCGCGATGGTCAGTTCAGCGCCCTGCGGTATCGCGATTGGGCCGCCATCGCCCATAACGGGATTGCCCTGGACGGTCAGAATGCCGGTCGAGCTGATTTGCATATTGCCGTTGCGGGTATAGGCTTCGCTGCCGTCGGCGGTGCGTACCGCCAGCCAGCCATCCTGTCCCATCGCTACATCCAGCGTGCGTCCGGTATTGTCCATCGCGCCCTGGCTCATATCGGCGCCGGGCGTCGAGGCGGCTACCAGGGTGCGCGTCGGCAGCGACCAGCCGCTGACCGGCACCGCGCGGAGCGCGTTGAGCTGCGCGCGAAAGCCAGGCGTTGAGGCATTGGCGAGGTTGCTGGCCGTTACGGCCTGCTGATCCAGCGTCTGGCTGGCCGCGCCCATCGCGGTATATATCGCGTGATCCATAAAGCAATCCCGTTAGTGAATTAACGCAAGTTAACCAGGGTGTTAAGAATCTGGTCCTGAGTTTTGATGGTCTGGGCGTTCGCCTGATAGTTGCGCTGCGCCACGATCATGTTTACCAGTTCTTTACTCATATCGACGTTCGACGCTTCCAGCGCGCCGGAGGTCAGCGAACCGAAGGTGCCGGTGCCTGCCACACCGACCGCTGCCTGGCCGGAGGAGCTGGTGGCGGACCAGACGTTGTCGCCCTGCGACTGCAGCCCTTCCGGGTTAGAGAAACTGGCCAGTACGATCTGTCCCAGCAGCTGCGTTTTCTGGTTCGAGTAGCTACCGGTAATGGTGCCGTCGTCATTAATGGCGTAGCTGGTGAGGTCGCCCGGCGCGTAGCCATCCTGAGTCGGGTTGCCGAAGGTGGTGGTGCCGGTGTTCTGCTGCAGGCTGCCCAGCATGCTCAGCGCAATGGTCTGATTCGCCGCCGCGCCGTTTGCGCCGTTAATGGTCAGGTTTACGGTTGAACCCGTCCCGCCGTTAAGGCCGGTCATTTTACCGCTGCTGTCGAACGTCGCGGTGAAATCGCCCGCGCTGGTGCCGGTAGTGGAGTCGATCGCGTGCACCGTCCAGTTGTTGTCGGCAGTTTTGACGTAGTACATGTCGAGGGTGTGATCGTTACCCTGCGAGTCATAGACCGTCATGGTGCTTTTCGCGTTATAGCTGTCAGCGTTGCTGGCGCTGAAAGGCGTCACCGTCGGAGTGGTGCTGGTAGAGTTCAGGTTCGCCACCTGAGTCGCGGTAGTGGTCGCGCGCGCCGTCATCT
This sequence comes from Pantoea sp. UBA5923, assembly GCF_002431095.1. Classification (NCBI taxonomy): domain Bacteria; kingdom Pseudomonadati; phylum Pseudomonadota; class Gammaproteobacteria; order Enterobacterales; family Erwiniaceae; genus Pantoea; species Pantoea sp. UBA5923. The sequence continues at coordinate 80,372 of NZ_DJDN01000060.1, forward strand.
GGGTGGTTGGAATGCTCAGCGCGACCGGGTTGGCGCCGGTCTGTACCGTCGGCGGCGTGCCGCTTACCGGATAGCCGGTCACAAACTGGCCCTGGGTGTTCACCAGGTTACGGTTCGCATCCAGCGTAAACTGGCCGTTGCGCGAGTAGTAAACCGCGCCGCTGGCGTCAGCCACGCGGAAGAAGCCGTTGCCGCTCAGCGCGACGTCCAGGCCGCGGCTGGTAGTGGTGGTAGAACCGTCGTTGAAGTTCTGGATCACCGCCGCCACTTTGGTACCGAGACCGACGTTAGAACCGGCGAACATATCGGCGAAGGCGATGGTGCTGGACTTAAAGCCAGCCGTCGCGGAGTTGGCGATGTTGTTGCCGATAACGTCCAGGTTGCTGGAGGCAGCGCCCAGGCCGCTCACCGCTTGGGAAAATGACATGTTTATTTCTCCTGCTTACAGGTTAATCAGAGAATCTGACGTACTTGGTCAAGGGTTGCGGAGCCCGCGGTGCCGAGATCCAGTTTGGTTGTGCTGTCTGCCGTCGATACGCCATTGACGTAGGCGTAACTGAGCGGCTGGGCCACCAGTTGCGTGCTGCCATTGCTGGCGGCGATTGAAACCGTATATTTTCCGTCCGGCGCGGTAGAGCTGTCCGCCAGGGTGCCGTCCCACGAGAAGGTATGCACGCCGGATGAGAGCGCGCCCAGATCGATGGTGCGCACCACGTTGCCGCTGCCATCTTTAATGGTGGCGGTCGTAGCGGTAGAGGCGGTGGTCAGCTCAACGCCAAACGGCGTAGTTGTGCCCTTGCCGACCAGCACCTGCGAGCCGTCAACCATCACGCCGTGGCCGATGAGCGTCGAACTCTGCAGCGACTGGCTGGTGCTGATCTGGCCGGAGATCGAGCCGAGCGTGGTATTGAGTTTTTCAATGCCGCTCAGGGTGTTGATCTGCGCCAGCTGCGTGGTGAGCTGGCTGTTATCCATCGGATTAGTGGGGTCCTGATTCTGCAACTGCGTCACCAGCATGGTCAGAAACTGGTTCTGCAGATCCTGTGCGCTGTTGCTGGTGCCGGTGCTGGACGAGCTAAGGACCGTGGGGTCCAGCTTCTCATTGACGCCTACTGCAATGCCCATGTTTTATCTTCCTCAGGAACCCATCGTCAGGGTTTTCATCATCATTGACTTCACGGTGTTCAGAACCTCGACGTTGGCCTGATAGCTGCGCGACGCCGACATGGTGTTAACGGATTCCGCCACCACGTCCACGTTCGGCATCTTCACGTAGCCCTTGTCGTCCGCCAGCGGGTTGCCTGGGTCGTACACCAGCTTCGCCGGAGAGGGATCGTCCAGCACCTGCGCCACTTTTACGCCGCCGGTCGCCGCGCCAGGTGCCGCATCGGTCTGAAACACCACCTGCTTCGCCACGTAAGGCTTGCCGTCGGGGCCGGTGACGCTGTCGGCGTTCGCCAGGTTACTGGCGCTAACGTTAAGACGCTGGGATTGCGCGGTCATCGCTGAGCCGGCAATGTCAAAAATATTCAGCAGTGCCATGTTTATTGCCCCTGTAACACGCTCATCATGCTCTTGATCTGGCTGCTGATGAGGGTGAGATCGGTCTGATACTTCAGACTGTTGTCCGCGAACTGGGTACGTTCGCGATCCATATCGACGGTGTTGCCGTCGGCCGCAGGCTGATCGGGAATGCGATAGAGCAGATTTGCCGATGCCGCCGAGTTGACCTGCGCTTCGATATGGCGCGGCGAGGTCACCTTAAGCGCCATGCTGCTGCCTTCGGCGCGGCCATTTTTCATTACCCGACTGAGCTCGCTGGCAAAGTCGATATCCCGCGCCTGATAGCCAGGGGTATCGGCGTTGGCAATGTTTGACGCCAGGATCTCCTGGCGTTGAGCACGCAGGTTGAGGGCTTCAGTGCCGAATTGCAGCGCAGCATCCAGTTTGTCGAGCATGCTTCCTCCGCGAATGAGAATTTCGAGTGGACAGCTTAATTGGGGAAAAGCAAGAGCTATCGTCTGAATAACGCCAAAAATCACAGCTATTTTTCGCCTTGATTTTTTCGCGGCACGAGTACACTCGTCGCCATCAGCAGCAAGGAGTTTTTTTGATGCGTAACATGACCTACCTGTTGGCCGGCCTGCTGGCGCTTATCGCCCTGCCCGCCAGCGCCACCGATCTGCCCGCTCAGCTGACGCGCTTTTTTCAGGCTCGCGATGTGCAGCATGCAGCAGGCATGACGGTTGAAATCAAGACGCCGCAGGCGCAGTGGCCGACCTGTGACGCCCCTCAGCTTACGTTGCCTGGCAACACTCGCCTGTGGGGGCCGATGAGCGTGGCCGCTACCTGCGGCGATACGCGACGCTTTCTTCAGGTTCAGGTGCAGGTCACCGGTCAGTATCTGGTGGCGACGCGTCTGCTGGCGCGCGGCTCTACGGTAAGCGCCGACGATTTCCGCCTGCAAAGTGGCCGCCTCGATACCCTGCCGGCGCGCGCGCTGCTGGACGTGAGTTCAGTAGCGGACGCGGTGGTGCTGCGCGATATTCAGCCGGGCCAGCCGGTGACGCTGTCGATGATGCGTCAGCCGTGGCGCGTAAAGGCGGGTCAGAGCGTGATGGTTATCGCCAGCGGCGAAGGCTTTAACGCCAGCGGCGAAGGCAAAGCGTTAAACAATGCGATTATGGCGCAGTCGGTGCGCGTGCGTATGGATAATGGCCAGGTGGTGAGCGGAAAAGTCGATGCGGATGGGAATATTCTGATATCGCTATAAGGCGCTAAAGAACGCTGATGTTCTGCCGATAGAGAAATCAACTAAGCGATTACGCTATTCTGATTCAGGTGGCAGTTTCCCCTGACCGTACAGGAGCCCGAATATGAGCATCGACAGAACGCAACCTCTGAAGCCCGTCGCCACCGTGCAGACCCGCGAAAGCAACGAGTCCGCAACCGGTAAAACGCGCCAGGCATCGAGCACAACCGCAACGACTACCGCGCCCGCCGCCGCTCAGGTTAGCCTGAGCAATGCGCAGTCGCAGCTGACCCAGTCGGGCAGCAAAGATATTAACGTGGCGCGCGTCGAACAACTGAAAACCGCCATTCGCAATGGCGAACTGAAAATGGATACCGGCAAGATCGCCGATGCGCTGATTGCCGACACTAAGGCGTATTTAGAGGGTAAATAATCCCCATGAACAACCTGTTGACCACACTGGATAAGATGCAGGAGGTGCTCTCCTCTCTTTCGAACGTTATCGAAGAGGAGCAGCTTCAACTCTCCGCGGGCAGGATTAACAGTAATCTGCTGCAGCGCATTACCGAAGATAAAGGCGCGCTGCTGGCGACGCTGAGCTATCTCGACGAGATGCGTCGCAGCACCGAGCGTCAGCTCGGCACCCAGGCGCCTTATGCTGGTCACAGTGATATGACGCGCCGCTGGCAGAGCATTGGCCAGATGACGCGTCGCCTGAATAACGCCAATACCCATAACGGTATGCTGCTTAATCAGCAGATCCGCTTTACTGAAGAGGCGCTGGCCGTACTCAAGCCGCATCAGACACAGGCATTTTACGGCCCGGACGGGCTGGGTAAAGGTCAGACGACGCTGAGCCGTAAAGTATAAAAGGCGGGTTTGCAGTCGGGCACTGCTCACCGCAAACCCGTTCAGCACATTTATGTGCGCGCGTTCCGCAACCTCCCGGTCGCGGAACGCTTTGTGCTGCGCCTTTGTTACTCGCCCGTTAGTTTTGTCGGCGCATAAAAAAAAATCCCGCCTTCTGAGCGGGATTTTTGCCGTTTTACATCTGCGCCCGGCGCGCATAGTCACGCGGTCGGAAGCCAAGCAGGCCCAGCGTCAGGAAGTAAGCGCCGCCACCCACCGCGCAGACCGCCGCCAGACGCAGCAAACGCCAGACCATCGCGCCCTCTTCCCAGGCCGGCATCAGCGAAAGAATGCCTACCAGCGCCGCCGCCATTACCGCCACCGCAATCAGCAGGCGCAGCAGAAAGCTCGCCCAGCCCGGCTGCGGCTGAAAAATTTTCTGTTTACGCAGCTGCCAGTAGAGCAGCCCGGCGTTGAGACAGGCTGCCAGCCCGATCGAGAGCGACAGTCCGGCATGCTTCAGCGGGCCGATAAAGGCCAGGTTCATTAGCTGAGTCATCAATAGCGTAATCATGGCGATCCTGACCGGCGTCTTGATGTCCTGACGCGAGTAGAACCCCGGCGCCAGCACTTTCACCACGATCAGCCCCATCAACCCTACCGAATAGGCAATCAGCGCGCGCTGCGTCATCAGGGCGTCAAAAGCGGAAAACTTGCCGTACTGGAACAGCGCGACGGTCAGCGGGCCGGAGAGAATGCCGAGCGCCACCGCGCTCGGCAGCGCCAGCAGGAAGCAGAGGCGCAGACCCCAGTCCATCAGCCGTGAATATTCGTCGTGATTGCCGCTGGAAAAGCTCTTCGCCAGCGACGGCAGCAGAATAGTGCCGAGCGCCACGCCCAGCACGCCCGACGGGAACTCCATCAGGCGATCGGCGTAATACATCCAGGAGACAGAGCCGGAGACGAGGAAAGAGGCGAAAATGGTATTGATGATAAGCGAGATCTGGCTGACGGAGACGCCGAGGATCGCCGGTCCCATCTGGCGCATTACGCGCCAGACGCCCGCATCCTTCAGGTTAATGCGCGGCAGCACCAGCATGCCGATTTTTTTCAGATGCGGCAGCTGATAGAAGAGCTGCAGCACGCCGCCAGCTACAACCGCCCACGCCAGCGCCATGACCGGCGGATGGAAGTGCGGCGCGGCGAAAAGCGCAAAGCCGATCATGCTGATATTCAGCAGCGTAGGCGCAAAGGCGGGAACGGAAAAGCGGTTCCAGGTATTGAGGATGGCGCCCGCCAGCGAAGCGAGCGAAATCAGCAAAATATAGGGAAAGGTGACGCGCAGCAGCGCGCTGGTGAGCGCGAACTTATCGGCGGTATCGGCAAAGCCGGGCGCGGTAACCAGTATCACCCAGGGAGCGGCGACCATCCCCGCGACCGTTACCAGCGCCAGCGCCAGCGTTAACAGGCCGGAGACGTAAGCGACGAAGAGCCGCGTCGCCTCTTCGCCCTGCTTGCTTTTATACTCGGCGAGGATCGGCACAAAAGCCTGAGAAAAAGCGCCTTCGGCAAAAATACGCCGCAGCAGGTTAGGCAACTTAAAGGCGACGAAGAAGGCGTCCGTGGCCATCCCGGCGCCGAACACCCGCGCCACAATGGCGTCACGGGCAAAACCCAATACGCGGGAAAACAGGGTCATGGAACTGACCGCTGCCAGCGATTTCAACAGATTCATAATTGGCGCGCGTCCTGAAAAGAGTCGGCAAAATGAGCTACTTAGCGCGGGCGCCCAGCGGCGCCCGGCGATAGTCTACTGCCATGGCGGGAAATGACCAGTGCGGAGTGTTACAAGGCGTTATTCCTTTTCCGCCTCGCGCCACATTTTTTCTACCACGCGCTGCGCCAGCAGCGCCTGTTCGCCGCCGGTCTCAGGCATCGTCTGATTCTGCACGCACTGGATAAAATGGTGCGCCGCGCCGCTAAAACCGCGCTGGGCCAGATGGCTTTGCCAGGCGGGCGGCGGGTCGATGCGCATGCCGTCGCCGCGCTCTTCCTGCCAGTCGCGCATCTCCAGCACGTCAATGCACCGGTCTTCGCCGACCAGGCTCACGCGCTCGCGCTGGCTGCCCGCGCGGCGATGCATGCTGGTAGCGACTTGCACGCCTCCGGCGTTGAAATGATGCTCGGCATAGAGCATCTCGCCGCGCTCGTTGGTGCTGATATGGCCATGAAGCTGTCTGGCGCGACCGCCCGCCAGCCACAGCGCGGTATCCACAACGTGCAGGTAATCATCGAGCAGCGTAAAGCGCAGATCCTGCGGCCCCACGCTGTCGATGCGGTGCTTTTCCATACGCAGGCTGGCGGCCTGCGGCATCGCCACCTGTAGCTGCTGATAACGCGGCGCAAAGCGACGATTGAAGCCCACCATCAGTTTGCGGCCGCGCTTTTCCGCCAGCGCCACCAGTGCCTCGGCCTGGTTGTAATTGTCAGCCAGCGGCTTATCCACCAGCACATCTTTTCCCGCCAGCAGCAGCGCGTTGACAATCTCATAGTGGGTGGCGGTGCTGCTGTGGACGAAGACCGCATCGCAGGCGTCCGCCAGTGCATTCAGCGAGGAGAAACAGGTCATACGGTAGCTGTCACACACCGCGCGCGCCTTCTGCTGGTCAGGTGAAAACGCGCCGGCCAGCGTCCAGCTCTCCGCCTGCGCCAGTACCGGCAGCCAGGCTTTCTGCGCTATCGTGCCCAGCCCGACAACGCCAATTCGCAATTTCATCTCATCCTCCTTTATGCAGCAGCGTCTGCACCTGCGCCTGTAAGGCAGAAAGCGACTGCTCAAGCACCGCGACGCGCGCGCTGAGATCGCTGTTATCCTCCCGCGGCGTTTCTGCTTCGGCCGGGGCTTGCTCATCGCCAAACAGATGCAGATAGCGACTCTCACGTTTGCCCGGCTCGCGCGGCAGCCGCGCCACCCTCTCTTGTTCGACTAATCCGGCCAGCGTATTTTCAACCTCCGCGACCTCGGCAAAGTCGTGCAGCCTGCCGCTGCGCGTGCGCAGTTCGCCCGGCGTTTGCGCGCCGCGCAGAAACAGCAGCGTCAGGATCGCTATCTCGGTGCTGCTAAGCTGAAGGTTGCCGAAGGTGGAGTTACAGAAGCGCTGCTCATATTTCACCACGCGCTGGCCGAAGCCGCTGTTAGCAGTCACCAGATGCTTTTTCGCCAGTCGGTCCAGCTCATCCTGCACCTCGCTTTCCGTCAGGTTCATCACCGGCTCGCGGTTCGATTTCTGATTGCAGGCGGTCACTACCGCATTCAGCGACAGCGGATACTGTTCCGGCGTCGTGACCTGCTTCTCCAGCAGGCAACCAAGAATACGCAGCGCCAGCGGCGAAAGTGCCATTTTCATTCTAATCTCCTTATTAGCCGCGCCGATCCGGCGTCCACTCCTGACGCGTCAGCGCGGTCAACACATGATCCTGCCAGCGACCGTCGATGAGCAGATAATCTTTCGCATACCCTTCTTTCTCAAAGCCCAGGCGCGCCAGCAGCGCGCCGCTGCGCTGATTATGCGGCATATAGTTCGCCATGATGCGATGAATATTTTGCTGACGCTGCATATAGCGAATGGCGGCCTGTAACGCCTCAAACATCAGTCCCTGCCCCTGCCACTTCTCCCCCAGCGAATAGCCGAGATAGCAGGCGTGGAACGAGCCGCGCAGCACGTTGCTAAAGTTGGCGACGCCGCGCACTTCGCTCTCCTCAGGATCCATCAGGATGAAATAGTAAGCGGAACCGCTTTTATGCATATCGGCGATCAGGCCCAGCCGCGCCTGCCAGCCCGAAGGATAACAGTGGCTCTCGTCGCGCACCGGCTCCCAGGGTTTTAAAAAGGCGCGGTTTTCGGCGTAATAATCCGCCAGCCGCCAGGCGTCGCGCTCATGAACCAGACGAACCACCAGCCGGTCGGTGGTTAATCGCACCCTGGGCGCGGCAGAACGATAGCCAAACATCATGACTCCTGAAATCTGAGGCTTAAAGAAAGCGGTGCCAACACATTGCTTTCACTATAACCGTCACCCCTGCTGCGGTAAAATATTCGTTAACAGCCGACGCCAAACGCCTTGATTTTATGTTGTAAATCCCGTTTCGCCTGCGCCGTCGGTTTGCCCTCGCCGCTAATCTCTTCCATACTCTCGGCACGTCCTCAATCAGGGTGGCGTCCGTTGCCCTGACTATCAAAAGGAGACCGGGATGAAACTCTACATCTACGACCATTGCCCCTTTTGCGTCAAAGCGCGCATGATTTTCGGCTTAAAAAACCTGCCGGTAGAACTGATCGTGATGCTTAACGACGATGAAGCCACGCCGAAAAAACTGGTGGGTCAGAAGGTCGCGCCCATCCTGCAAAAAGATGACGGCAGCGCGATGCCGGAAAGCATGGATATTGTGCGCTTTATCGATAAAAGCGACCGAGAGCCGCTGTTGAACGGCAAGATGAACCCGGCTATCAGCGACTGGCTGCGTAATGTAAACGGCTATATTAACAAGCTGCTGCTGCCGCGCATTGCCGAAGCCGCCTTTGCCGAGTTCGCCACGCCAGAGGCGCGCAGCTATTTCCGCAACAAGAAAGAGGCGGCGATGGGCGATTTTGCGGAGCTGAAGAGCCATGCGCCTGGCCTGATCAAAAAGATCAGTGACGATCTGCGCCAGCTCGACAAGCTGATCGTTAAACCTAACGCGGTCAACGGCGAGCTGTCGGAAGATGATATTCACCTCTTTCCGCTGCTGCGCTCGCTGACGCTGGTGGCGGGTATCGACTGGCCCAGCCGCGTCGCCGACTACCGTGACAATATGGCGAAACAGACGCAGGTCAATCTGCTCTCCTCCATTGCCATCTGACGTGATTCGATGAGAGACGCGCTGCGTTTCTCATCGCCTTCTTAATGACACCTCTTCCGCATTCAGGCACCCTATGCCCTGCATTAGATCAATCCGGATGAGGACAATATGAAAAAGGCATTTCTTGGGCTGACCGCCCTGTTTTTCGCCGTGCTGGTTAGCGGCTGCAATCAGCTTACGCAGTACACCATCAGCGAGCAGGAAGTAAACCAGGCGCTGGCGAAGCACAACAATTATGAAAAAGATATTGGCGTAGCCGGTCTGGTGAACGCCCATATTGTGTTAACCGATCTCAGCAGCCAGATCGGCCGCGAAGAGCCGGACAAAGTAACCCTTACCGGCAGGGCCAAAATCAGCGTCACCTCGCTGTTTGGCCCGCAGGATGCAGATATGCAGCTCAAAATGAAGGCGCAGCCGGTATTTGATGCGCAGCAGGGCGCTGTCTATCTGCGCGACCTGGAAATCGTCGACGCGCAGGTGCAGCCGGAGAAAATGGCGGCGGTAATGAAAAGCGTGACGCCCTACCTGAACCAGTCGCTGAAAAGCTACTTCAATCAGAAGCCAGCCTACGTGCTGAGCGTCGATCGCAGCAAAGCCGAGGCGCTGGCGAAGAAATTCGCTAAAGGGCTGAAGGTCGAGCCTGGCCAGCTGGTCATTCCTTTCACCCAGTAAGCCGTCCGCACAGGCGAAGCGCGCCAGGGAAATAACGGCCGCGCACTTGCCCATTACCGACGCGACTGCACCGGCTGAGCTGCCAGGGATGGCGCTTTTACCACTCTGCGAGCGGGCCATAGCGCCCGCGTTTACAGGCTACCTGCCTGCTTACCGCAACCTGAACTTCTATTCCTGTAAGAAAAGAAGTGCAAACGGTTGCCCGACGCCTTATGCTTTGTACCCGGCCAAAACGCGCCTCTACGTTTCCTGACTAGCCGGAGCTTCACTGATGACTGCACACCCTCAGCAACTTACTATCCGCCGCCCTGACGACTGGCATATTCATCTGCGCGACGACGCGATGCTAAATACGGTCCTGCCCTATACCAGCGCGGTTAACGGACGTGCCATCGTGATGCCAAATCTGGTGCCGCCAGTAACCAGCGTCGCCGCGGCCGTCGCCTACCGCGAACGTATTCTGGCCGCGCTGCCGGCAGAGCACAGCTTCACCCCGCTGATGACCTGCTATCTCACCGATTCGCTCGATCCCAACGAAATCGAACAGGGCTTTACCACGGGCGTTTTCACCGCCGCTAAACTCTATCCGGCGCACGCTACCACCAACTCAAGCCACGGCGTTACTAATATTGCCGCCATTAGCGGCGTGCTGGAGCGTATGCAGAAGATTGGCATGCCGCTGTTAATCCATGGCGAAGTGACCCACGCCGATATCGATATTTTCGATCGCGAGGCGCGCTTTATTGAGACGGTGATGGAGCCGCTGCGCAAAGCCTACCCGGAACTGAAAATCGTTTTCGAGCACATCACCACGCAGGAAGCGGCGCAGTATGTCGAGGCGGGTAACGACAAGCTTGGCGCGACCATTACGCCTCAGCATCTGATGTTCAACCGCAACCATATGCTGGTCGGCGGTGTACGCCCGCACCTCTACTGCCTGCCGATCCTCAAGCGCAACGTTCATCAGGAAGCGCTGCGTAAAGTGGTCGCCAGCGGCCACCCGCGCTTTTTCCTCGGCACCGACACCGCGCCGCACCTGCGTCATCTGAAAGAGGCGAGCTGCGGCTGCGCGGGCGTCTTTAACGCGCCTGTGTCGCTGCCTGCTTACGCCACCGTCTTTGAGGAGCTGGGCGCCCTGCAGCATCTTGAAGCCTTCTGTTCAGAGAACGGCCCGCGTTTTTACGGCCTGCCGCTGAATGAAGGATCGCTGACCCTGGTGCGCGAACCCTGGAAAGTAGAAGAGAGCATCAGCATGGGCGAGCATGCGCTGGTGCCTTTCCTGGCTGGCGAAACCTTAAACTGGCGCGTGAAAATCTGATCTGCGCTTTCGCTTGCCTCCGGCCTGAATATACTGTAAATATATACAGCATCTAATCCGGAGGCTGCTATGCGTGTTGAAATTACCGTTGCCAAAACGTCCCCGCTTCCGTCCGGCGCCATGGAGGCGCTGACGGCAGAACTTTCCCGCCGTATCGATGAAGAGTTTCCCGACGGCCAGAACCACGTCAAGGTGCGCTATGCCACCGCAAACCAGCTCAGCGTGCTGGGCGGCGGTAAAGAGACGCGCGATCGTATCAGCGATATTTTGCAGGAAACCTGGGAAAGCGCTGACGACTGGTTTATTACCGATTAACCGCCACTGCGCAGTTTTTGCCGGGTGTCGCCATCCGGCTTTTTTATCGCTCTCTCCTCTCGCCAGAACTTTTTCCTGCATCTAGACTCAGATCGATCAATCGCCTATTCTTGCGCTCGTTACGCTTAACAGGAGGTGCGACGAAATGATGACCGAAAACCCGGAAGAGGCCATGACCTTCGGTGAGCTGCTGGCGCTGATTGCTGAACAGCAGCGTCGCCTGACAGTGCTGGAAAGCGCCTTTTCCAGTCTTACTCTCTGCCTCGACGAGCGCGCCGCTCAGCTGCTGGTGCATCATCTGAGCCTTGAGGCGCAAAACCAGAACCATGACGAACATTTGCAACAGCATTTCGCCCGCCTGGCGCAGACGTTGCAAAAGCCACACAGCGCGCAGCCAGCTGACCCCCTCGCCTGATTTTTCTTCGCGCGTCAGCGTGTAAAAAAACTGCCTGATGCGTCAGGCATTTTATTTTTTTTAATGCCTTTTTTAACGCCGAATATTTCGCTCACTTTTTGTTCGCCGCACTTTTTAATCGGATAGAGCTTATTTTCTGTTATAATTGTCTCGCTACTGGATAAAAAAGCCGCATTGAACCTCATCATGCACTTCGTTTAACGAGTAATAAGGAGGTTATAATGGACAGTAATAATAAAGACGTTATTCAGACTCACCCGCTGGTGGGCTGGGATATCAGTACCGTAGACAGCTACGACGCTATGATGATCCGCTTACACTCGCTTTCATCGCAGGATCAAAAAGAAGAAGAAGCAGACGTCGGACCGACCTACTGGCTGACAACAGACGTGGCAAGGCAATTTATTTCTATTCTCGAAGCTGGCATTGCCAAGATCGAATCGGCCGAGCAGATGGAGCGTTACCAGTCCAAGCATTAGTCTCCGCCAGATGAACGGGCACCCTCAGGGGTGCCTTTTTCATTTCTGATTCTGGTATGCTGCTGAGCGTGTTTCGGCTTACAGGAGTTTCCATTCAATGATTTATGATCTGATTGTGGTGGGCAGCGGTTCCGTAGGCGCCGCCGCAGGCTTTTACGCCACCCAGGCGGGCCTGTCGGTGCTGATGATCGATTCCAGCCATCCGCCGCATAACCAGGGTACGCATCACGGCGAAACGCGCCTGATCCGCCACGCCTATGGCGAAGGCGAACGTTATGTTCCGCTGGTGCTGCGCGCGCAGACGCTGTGGGACGAGCTGGAAAAGCAGGCTGGCGAGCGCATCATGCACCGCAGCGGCATCATCAATCTCGCGCCCATCGACTCCGCTTTCATCCGTAACGTGATTGATAGCGCGCAGGCGTGGAAGCTCGACGTGCAGGTGCTGCAGGCGGATGAGGTGCGGCAGCGCTGGCCGCAGATCAGCGTGCCTGACGGCTACATCGGCGTATTTGAGCCTCAGTCAGGCTATCTGAAGTGCGAGCAGGCGGTGCGCAGCTGGATTTCACTTGCCGAGCAGGCGGGCTGCGCGCAGCTGTTTAACTGCGGCGTCTCGCAGATTGGCCGTGATGGGGATCTGCAGCAGGTGGTGACGGCAGATGGCACCTTCCGCGCGCGTAAAATGCTGATCAGCGCCGGCACCTGGGTCGGCAAGCTGGTGCCCAATTTACCGCTGAAGCCGACGCGCAAAGTGTTCGCCTGGTATCAGGCCGACGGCCGCTACAGCGAAAACAATAAATTCCCCGGTTTTACGGTAGAGATGGAGAACGGCAGCCAGTTTTACGGCTTCCCGGCGGATAACAATGCGCTGAAGTTAGGACGCCATGATGGCGGCCAGCCGATGACGCAGCCGGAAGATCGCAAGCCCTTCGGCAGCTTCGCCGAAGATGGCAGCGAGGCCTTTGCGTTCCTGCGTAAATTCCTGCCTGGCGTGGGCGTTTGTCTACACGGCGAGGCCTGTAGCTACGACGTGAGCCCGGATGAAGATTTTATTATCGATACCCTGCCGGATGAGCCAAATCGCCTGATTATTACCGGCCTTAGCGGACATGGGTTTAAGTTTGCCAGCGTGCTGGGCGAACTGGCGACAGAGTTTGCGCTTGATAAACCCTTTTCGTTTGATCTCGCGCCCTTCTCCCTTTCCCGCTTCGACCGCTGAAGTGATAAAAAAGCCTGACGCAGGCGCGTCAGGCTCGAAGCGTTACTCTTTTTCTGGCGACGGGATCGCCATCGTCAGACGGCCACGCGATTTATTGAAAATCTTATTGCCGTTTTCACGACCGGCGCGGCGCGCGCGCTGCTCTTCCGGCGACAGCTGCGACTCTTCCATACAGATCGGGCTGCAGCAGTTGTGAAACTTCTCGGCGCAGCTCGGGCACTGAATAAACAGCAGATGACAGCCGTCGTTGACGCAGTTGGTATGGGTATCACACGGCGCGCCGCACTGATGGCACTGTGACAGCACGTCGTCAGAGATCCGCTCGCCCATTCGCTCGTCGAAAACGAAGTTCTTGCCCCTGAAGCGCACCGGTAAACCCTGCTCGCGCGCACGACGCGCATATTCGATTATGCCGCCTTCGATATGGTAAACATCCTCGAAGCCGTTATGACGCATCCAGGCGCTCGCCTTCTCACAGCGAATGCCGCCGGTGCAGTACATAACGATTTTTTTATCTTTCTGCTCCTGCAGCATCTCGACCGCCATCGGCAGCTGATCGCGGAAGGTATCGGCCGGAATCTCCATAGCATTGTCAAAGCGGCCCACTTCATATTCGTAGTGGTTGCGCATATCGACAAACACTGCGTCGGGATCGTCCAGCATTGCGTTGACTTCCGCCGCTTTCAGGTAGGTGCCGACATCGCTGGCGTCGAAGCTCTCATCTTCAATGCCGTCTGCAACGATGCGATCGCGCACCTTCAGGCGCAGCACCCAGAAAGATTTGCCGTCGTCATCGAGCGCGATATTCATGCGCAGATTGTCCAGCGCCGCATCAAAGCCGTAGAGAAATGCCTTCATCTTTTCATAGAGGCTGGCCGGCACGCTGATTTGCGCGTTGATGCCCTCTTTCGCTACATAGACGCGGCCGAAAACCTTCAGCTCGGTCAGGCCGAGATAAAGCGCGTCGCGAAAAGCCTGAGGATCGGCGATGTGAAAGTATTTGTAGAACGAGACGGTCGTGCGCGGTTCGGTTTCCGCCAGCATGCGCGCCTTCAGCTCTTTATTGTTAACAAGGTTATGTAACACTGGCATGGTGTTCGTTCCTGTTTTGGATAAAAAATTGCGCCGCACATGATACAGCAAAGCACCGGGATGCAAAGAAAATTGATCTGAAACCTTTTTTAACCGCTCTGCTGGCCTGGCTATTTTCAGTTCGCCACATGCGCAATCAGCCCGCGTTTATTTCAGCGCAGAAGAAAAGCTGGCACAATAGGGGAAAATCAACGAGATATTGGCGTCATTAAGCGCCTTACGCAGGATAAGCTTTTCCCTATGACTCAACTGCCGCAATTTTCCCGAGAACTCCTTCATCCCCGTTACTGGCTGACCTGGTTGGGCATCGCTTTTCTCTATCTGCTGGTCTTGCTGCCCTACCCGCTCCTCTATGTGCTGGGTTGCGGCTTAGGCCGTATCGCAATGCGTTTTTTAAAGCGCCGCGTCGCCATCGCCCAGCGAAATCTGGAACTTTGCTTTCCCAATATGCCTGCCAGCGAGCGAGACGCGATGGTAAAGCATAACTTTGAGTCGGTAGGCATGGGACTGATCGAAACCGGCATGGCGTGGTTCTGGCCCGACTGGCGCATTAAGAAGTGGTTTGATGTTTCAGGTCTTGAGCATATTCAAAAAGCCAAAGATGAGCAGCGCGGCGTGCTGCTTATCGGTATGCACTTTCTGACGCTGGAGTTAGGCGCGCGTATTTTCGGCATCTACAATCCCGGCATCGGCGTTTATCGCCCCAACGATAATAAGCTGCTCGACTGGCTACAGACCTGGGGCCGCATGCGTTCCAATAAAAGCATGCTCGATCGCAAGGATTTGAAAGGCATGATCCGCGCGCTGAAAAACGGCGATATTATCTGGTACGCACCCGACCACGACTACGGCCCGCGCAGCAGCGTGTTTGTGCCCTTCTTTGCGGTGGAAAAAGCCGCCACCACGGTGGGTACCTATCTGCTGATCCGCAGCGGCAAGCCGCACGTGGTGCCCTTTGTTCCGCGCCGCCTGCCCCACGGCCGCGGCTACCAGATGCTGATTTTACCTGACGTCAGCGAGCAGATGCCGCTCGACAGCGATGTCGCAACCGCTGCGCAAATGAATAAAGTGGTGGAAGAAGGCGTGCTGCTGGCGCCTGAGCAATATATGTGGCTTCATCGCCGCTTTAAAACCCGCCCCGAAGGTGAGCCTTCACGCTACTAATCTCTTGCCAGCGGGCACCCTGTTTCCCGCTGGCGTTAAGCATTACCGCCGCTTACGCTTATAACCTGCCGCATTATGTAGCAAGTCCTTGTCTTTTAAAGATAAAAACTTACCAGCCCTTCCGTAAGGTCCAGTCTAAACTAAAGGAGAGCTTGCGCTGGTTTGCCGCAATAATTAATTGTTTATGCCTGCTGTATTAATTTTGCTGGAAAACCGTTTGCTGCCCTTAATATCGCCATTCCTTGCCTGTAAAATTAATGTTTGAGATTTATCCTGGTTGGATCTGATTTATATTAACTCCAGGCCTTTTCTTATTTGTTCATTGACAATTCTTTGTTTTAGCTTATGTGTGCAGTAAAATTAACTTATTTTACAAGGCATTGTCTGATTAAACCTGACGCATATAAGCATTATGCCTTTCAGTGGCCTGCTTTATACTTTTATGGAATTTGAACATTTAGATACATATCGGTAGTTTCGCTCGTAGCAGTTAATTATTCAGCTGCCCTTTTAAAAATATAAAAAGATTACACACAGCAAACCTCTAGCAGGAACATAAAAATGAATAAAGGCATCTATTACTACGTAACAATCAGTACCGATCAGGATAATTATCATTATTTACACCGCAAAGAGTGTAAGCGCATGCCGGCTAAAGAGGATATCGTTTTTATCGGCACGCTATATAACCTGAATCAGGCATTATCTATTGCGCGAATTAATTTTAAAAAGGTTAAACCCTGTATTAAATGTTGTATTCGCTACTCTGCGCCCGTTATGCGTGAAACGGTGCGCCCGGTGCTGCACTTTCCACAAAAATCGCTCTGATCGATGACGGTGGGACGACTTTCGCTCCCGCCGTCTCTTTTTCGTACTTTGCCCCGAAAATTTTCGTCTATCCTTCTCTGACATCCCTTTTATAAGGCAAGGAGAAGAGTAATGAGCATGTTCAGTACCTTAGAAGAAGCCATCGAGGCTGCACGTGAAGAGTTTCTCGCCGATCATCCCGACATTGAAGAAGAGGATGCCAGCATTAATCAGTTTGGCCTGCAGAAGTACGTAATGCAGGATGGCGATATTATGTGGCAGGCAGAGTTCTTTGAAGAGGAAGGCGAATCGGGTGAGTGTCTGCCGATCCGCAGCGGCGAGGCGGCACAGGCGATTTTTGACGGCGATTTCGACGAGGTCGAGCTGCGTCAGGAGTGGTTAGCCGAGAATACGCTGCACGAATGGGATGAAGGGGAATTTCAGCTTGAGCCTCCGCTCGACAGTGAAGAGGGCGAAACGGCGGCGCAAGAGTGGGAAGATGACAACAGCGAGTCAGATCGCCTGCTCTGATTACTCATAAGGCCCGTGGTGGGCATCAACCGGCAGCAGCATGGTGTCCACCACCAGCGACAGCGGCAGATCGAGAATGGTCAGCACGCGCCATGGACCGTCGCGCACATCCCACTGTACGCCAGGATAGTATTGGTTGCCGTGTCCCTGCCCCGGTACGGCGCGACTGATAATACTGCCGCACCCGCTTAATATTAGCGCCGTCAGCGCGACCACCATTATTTTCAGCAAACTTTTCACACGCGTTACTCATTCCAGCCCGCCGCTATTGTAGATAATGCGTCAGGTTTTTTTTCGCCATATTACGCCAGTAAAACGTAATGATGCCGTTAAAATGCGCCCATAAAAAAAGCGGCATTGCTGCCGCTTTACACGTTTTGAATCTTAACCCGCCTGCGGCGGTAGCGCCAGCGGGTTCAGCGCAAGCTTCTGATAGCTTTCCACCCACTGATGATACTTATCGCCGTTTTCCCACAGGCGCGAGTGAACGCGCGCCAGCACCACCGGGTCGCTGATAAGTTGCAGACGCTGTTCACGGCTCAGCTTCTCAGGCGCGTCGCTCAGCGCCTGATCGACGCGGCGATCGCGCGCATAATCAAGCAGCTGACTCTGCCGGTGACGCGATGTCGCCAGCGCGGTCGCCAGCGCGTTAAACGCCGGATGGAACAGCGCATGCATAAAGCCATGCTTCAGCGCGCGCTCGCGGTTGAGCTGCAGATAATGGTCGGTATCCACCAGCTCTTTCGGCGGCTCGTACTCTTCCGGGATAAGGAAAAGTTTCGCGCGCTTGCTCTTCAGCCCCACCGTCGCGCGGCTCGACATCACCGATACGAACGGCGACAGGATCAGCGAGAAGACGATCGGTGCCAGCCACCACAGGAAGTTGAGGTCCAGCACGCCCATGCCAACCGCCCAGACGATGCCTAACAGCATCTGCGAGCCGTGACGACGGAACGCTTCGCTCCACGGCGTGGCGTCATCGTCACGCTGCGGCGAGTTCCACACCACTTCCCAGCCCAGGAAGGCGCTGACTACAAACACGGTATGGAACAGCATACGCACCGGCGCCAGCAAGACGGAGAAGAGCATTTCCAGCAGCAGCGAAATAAACAGACGGAACGCGCCGCCGTAAGGTTTCGCTCCCTTGAACCAGATCAGCACCACGCTGAGCAGCTTCGGCAGGAAAAGCAGCACCAGCGTCGTCGAGAAGAGCGCGATCGCCAGTTCAGGACGCCACTGCGGCCAGACCGGGAAGAGCTGCCTCGGCTGCAGGAAGTAGGTCGGCTCCATAAGCGTATGCACCACCTGCAATGCCGTGGAGAGCGCCAGGAACATAAACCAGAGCGGTGCCGAGAGATAGGACATTACGCCGGTCAGGAACACCGCGCGGTGCACCGGGTGCATGCCTTTCACCAGGAACAGGCGGAAGTTCATCAGGTTGCCGTGACACCAGCGACGGTCGCGCTTCAGCTCGTCCAGCAGGTTCGGCGGCAGCTCCTCATACGAGCCAGGCAGATCGTAAGCGATCCATACGCCCCAGCCGGCGCGGCGCATCAGCGCAGCTTCAACGAAGTCGTGCGACAGGATCGATCCGGCGAAAGAGCCCTCGCCCGGCAGCGGCGCCAGCGCGCAGTGCTCAATAAAGGGCTTCACGCGGATAATGGCGTTATGTCCCCAGTAGTGCGACTCGCCAAGCTGCCAGAAGTGCAAACCAGCGGTGAAGAGCGGACCGTAAACGCGCGTGGCGAATTGCTGACAGCGCGCGTAGAGCGTATCCATGCCCGACGCCTTCGGCGAGGACTGGATAATACCGGCATTAGGGTTCGCTTCCATCATGCGCACCAGACCGGTAAGACATTCGCCGCTCATTACGCTGTCTGCGTCCAGTACCACCATGTAGCTGTAGTTGCTGCCCCAGCGACGGCAGAAGTCGTCGATGTTGCCGCTCTTACGCTTCACGCGGCGACGACGACGGCGGTAGAAAATCTTGCCCGCCCCGCCAACGTCGCGCACCAGCTCCATCCACGCCTTCTGCTCCGCAATCGCGATAT
Organism: Pantoea sp. UBA5923; assembly: GCF_002431095.1. Taxonomy (NCBI): domain Bacteria; kingdom Pseudomonadati; phylum Pseudomonadota; class Gammaproteobacteria; order Enterobacterales; family Erwiniaceae; genus Pantoea; species Pantoea sp. UBA5923. The sequence continues at coordinate 98,933 of NZ_DJDN01000060.1, forward strand.
CAGGATCGTAGCTGTCGCTCAGCACGTAAACGTCGAAGTGCTCCGCATTACCGGTGCGAACCACCGATTCCCAGGTGGCGCGCAGGCCCGCGAAGACGCGTTCCACATCTTCGTTACAGATCGGCATAATCAGCGCGGTGCGGTGCTCCGGGTTAAGCGGCTCATCGCCTGCCGTCGAGTAGGAGATGCTGTACTTGTCGCGCCCAATCAGCAGCTGCAAAAAGCCCATCAGCGCGGTCCAGAATCCCGCCGAGACCCAGCAGAAAAGAATAGCGAACAGGAACAGAATGCCGGTCTGCAGTACATAAGGCAGGATCTGCATCACCGACTGTTGCCAGTTCTGGTTCAGCATCTCCATCGGATCGAGCAGCGTCCATCCCTGATAAGGCAGAATGGTTTTCATGTACCAGGTGGCGATAACCGTCTGGAACAGGGTGAGGATCAGCAGCACATAGCGGCGGATAGATCCGACATGACGCCACTTCTCCTCGGCGCGCTGCTCTTCCGCGCTGGCGTAGCGATGCGTCAGCTTTTCGCCGCGCAGCGAGTTCCAGGCGCGCACCAGCGGGTTGGTCCGCCAGGCTTCCGGGAACATCAGCGAGCGTTTGACCTTTGGCATCGCCTTCAGCGTGGTGCGATCGAGGTAATCCTTGCCGAACTGCTTCCCGTCGGCCAGCGATTCAGGCCACGCCATTTTGACGCGGGCGGAAACGGACTTAAGCGGCGCATCATCAGGACGATCGCTGGCGGCAACATCCTGGCCAAGCGTATCGTGTATGAAGTGAAACGCCTCGGCGTGTTGCAGCGAGGCGCTTAACCGGGCTTTTCCTGCCGCATCCAGCGGCAGGGCTTCCACATAGCTTTTAGGAATAAATGTCGGATTATTCATTGGCAGGTAACTGATAGCTCCAGGTTTCCGTCAATGTCTTGTCACCGCTAACCAGCGCGGCGCGCATTTCGGTAGGCTGTTTGTTATCTTTGACGCGCAGACGCAGCACCAGACGCCAGCCTTTTGTGACCGGATTATAGCGCACGCTCTGCTCAACCACTTCACCGTTGTCGCCCACGCTGACCTGCGGCGCGACCTGGCTGTTTTCCGGCATCTGGCTCATCGCTTTACCAACAAAATCGATGGTAAAGGCGATAGATCCATCCGGCTGACGCACCAGATTAGACTGCTTCACGTCTCCCGCCGAACGCAGCGTGTTTTTCACCCAGGCGGTATCGTCAGAGTGAAGCTGGCTTTCGTCGCGCGTAAAGTGCAGACGATAGCTGAAGTTCATCTCTTTGCCCGGATCCGGCAGATTCTCCGGCGTCCAGAAGGCGACGATATTGTCGTTGGTTTCATCCGCAGTCGGGATCTCTACCAGCTCGACGCGGCCTTTGCCCCAGTCGCCCTGCGGTTCAACCCAGCCGCTCGGACGCATATCGTAGCGATCGTCGAGATCCTGATAGTGGCTGAAATCGCGGCTGCGCTGCAGCAGACCGAAACCTTTCGGGCTTTCGATGGTGTAGGTGCTCACCGCCAGATGACGCGGGTTGTTGAGCGGCCGCCAGATCCATTCGCCGTTGCCGTTGTGAATCGACAAGCCGTCGGAGTCATGCAGTTCCGGACGGAAGTTGGTGACCGGCGAAGGCTGATTGGTGCCAAACAGGAACATACTGGTCAGCGGCGCAATGCCAAGCTTGCCGACTTTATCGCGCAGATAGACCTTCGACTGCACATCGACAGTGGTCTCTTTGCCCGGATGTACGGTAAAGCGATAGGCGCCCGTCGCACGCGGCGAGTCGAGCAGCGCATAGATCACCAGCTGTTTGTCCTGCGGTTTCGGACGCGCGATCCAGAACTCTTTAAAGCGCGGGAACTCTTCGCCGGACGGCAGCGCCGTGTCGATCGCCAGACCGCGCGCGGACAGGCCATATACCTGATCGGCCCCGATCACGCGGAAATAGCTTGCGCCAAGGAAGCTGGTGATTTCGTCATCTTTATCGCGCTTGTTGAGCGGATAAAGCACTTTAAAACCGGCGAACCCTAAGTTTTTCACCGCGTCGGCATCGTGTTTAACGTTGCCGAAGTTGAAATAGTCAGGGCTGTATTTGATTTCGCGCACCGCGTTAGCCGTCACTTCGTTGATTTTTACCGGCGTGTCGAAATACATGCCCTGGTGGTAAAACTCAAGTTTGAACGGCGTACGCAGTTTGCCCCAGTACGCTTTATCGTGGTTAAACTGGATCTGCTGATAGTCAGCAAATTTCATTTCACGAAACTGAGAGGGTAAATTGCTCTTAGGCGCTTCAAAACTTTTCCCTGCCAGCGTTTTAGCTTCTTTTGCGACATCATCAAGGTTAAACGCCCAGCTATTATTGGCGTACAACGCCAGCAGAACTGCCGCGCCAACCCAGCGCATTTTCATCAGTCCGCCTTTATTTTCTACTTTAATCAGCACATCCCCCCCTTTCGTGTGCTAAATACAAACCCATTTATCTTAAAGGATTATTCGGTTTTCCGACAGCATATCCAAAAGAATGTTCCATGGTTTCGTCAGGATAACGCCTGCTTTTAGGACAATTAAACGTTCCAGAATCAACTGATAGTATACGCTGTTTACAGCGGGTAGAATTTCCCTCCGGCATAAATCAGTTTCAGGGCGAAACTGGCAGAAACGGACTAACAAACTGGAACTTTATGAGCACAGCAAAACCTGAACGTGAATATTTTCTCGATTCGATTCGGGCGTATTTGATGCTGCTGGGGGTACCGTTTCACGTTTCCCTCATCTATTCCACTCAAAAGTGGGCCGTCAATAGTCAGGAAGCCTCGCTCTGGCTGACCGTATTGAATGATTTTATTCACGCCTTCCGTATGCAGGTCTTTTTCGTTATCTCAGGCTACTTCTCCTACATGCTCTACCTGCGTTATGAGGCGAAGCGCTGGCTGAAAGTGCGTCTTGAGCGCGTCGGCATTCCGTTGCTGACCGCGGTGCCGCTGATTACGCTGCCTCAGTTCTTTATGCTGCGCGCGCTGACGGACAAGATGGGCAACTGGGACACGCTGACGCTTTACGGCAAGTTCAATAACCTGATGTGGGAGCTGATCTCGCACCTGTGGTTTTTGCTGGTGCTGGTAATACTGACCGCGCTCGGCATGTTGACCTTTAACTGGCTGCGTCGACAGCATCGTCATATTGATTACAGCCGCATCGGCTGGGGAAAAGTGACGCTAGCGGTGATGGGCTATGCGCTGCTGTGGGATATTTTTCGCCGCGCGATATTTACCTTTTTCCCGGCGCTGCTGATGGATGGCCTGTTCAGTATTATGGTGATGCAGACGCTGCTGTTTTTGCCCTTCTTTATGCTGGGCGCGCTGGCGTGGAAGCACCCTGCCCTGAAGCAGCTGTTTGTGCGTTTTAATCCGGTGATGTGCTTCGGCGCGATTCTGGTTTTTATCGCCTACAGCCTTAACCAGCGTTACAGCAGCGGCGACGGCTGGCTCTATGAGCTGGATGCGCTGATTACCACGCTGATGGGATTATGCATGCTGAATGTCTGTTTCAGCTTCGGCCACCGCATGCTCAATTCCCACTCGCCGCGCATTATGTATCTGGTTAACGCCTCGCTGTTTATCTACCTGGTACACCACCCGCTGACGCTGCTCTACGGCATTTTCATTACGCCGCAAATTGGCAATAACACGCTGGGCTTCTTTGTGGGGCTGGCGCTGGTGTTCGGCGTGGCGTTTCTGCTGTATGAAATTCACCTGCGCATTCCGCTGCTGCGCTTCCTGTTCTCTGGCAAACCGCAGAAAAAATAGGGCACAACCTCGGGCGGCAGGGAAAGCGCCCGGTTACCCGCGGTTTGCCTCTGTTAGCCCGGGCGGCTGATGTTCAGAGCAGCCACTCGATAGGCAGACGCCACACCAGACGCACCAGCAGGCGCTGTACCCAGGTACAGCGCGGCTCGTGCTTATGCACCACCTCCTGCGCTTCGCCTGCATACTCTACCCAGTTGACGCGTCCCCACTTATCGAGACGCAACGTCCAGGCGCGATCGCGCATCGCGGCGTTAAAGCGCTGGTGGGTCTGTCGCGCCAGCGCTTCGCTCTCAATCACCAGCCCCATCTCGGTGTTCAGCACCGCCGAACGGGGATCGAAGTTGAACGAGCCGATAAACAGCGTTTCCTGATCGACGGTAAAGGTTTTGGCATGCAGGCTGGAGCCAGAGTTACCGGTCAGACCGCGGTCGTGAGGCGCGTCGGGTACGCCCGATTGCGGCTTCAGCTCATAAAGCTCAATGCCGCGCCGCAGCAGCTTCTTACGCCATTTGGCGTAACCGGCGTGCACCACCGAAACGTCATTCGCGGCAAGGGAGTTTGTCAGAATAGCGATTTTTACGCCGCGCCGTCTCAGCGCCAGCAGCTGCGCGACGCCGGCGCGCGTGGGGACAAAGTAGGCGGAAATTATATCGAACTGCCGCTGCGGCGCGCCGATCACGTCCAGCATGCGCTGCGGCAGCAGGCTCTTGCGCTTTGCGCGGCCCAGCCCTTTACGCGGATCGTCGCTCAGCAGGCGCGCCCTGGCCCAGGTCATACGCAGCGTTCCCTGCTCCAGCTGGCTGACAAAGTGCGAGCTTTCAAGACGCGCCAGATAGCGCTGCACCGCCTCGCTGTCGCGCCAGTCGGGCGGCAGCGCCACTACGCCATGCTGGTGTTCGCTTTCGTCCAGCACCTTCTTTAACGGCGCCACCGGTTTGCTCTGCCAGTAGCGCTCAAAATCTTCCGTCACCTCCGCTACCACCGGGCCTATCGCCAGCACGTCGAGATCGGCGAACAGCGGTTCGCTGCCGGTAGCGAAATATTCATCGCCGACGTTGCGCCCGCCGACGATGGTCGCCACGCCGTCCACGGTAAAACTTTTATTATGCATGCGGCGGTTGAGTCGGGCGAAATCGGTAAGATAGCCCAGCGCGCGAATGGTGCGGAACGAGAACGGGTTAAACAGCTTTACCGTAATATTGGGATGGCGATCGAGGCGCGCCAGGGTATCGTCCAGGCCAGGCGTGTTGTTGTCATCCAGCAGGAGCCGCACCTTAACGCCGCGCCCGGCCGCCTCCAGCAGCGCGCAAAACAGCAGGCGTCCCGACATATCGTTCTGCCAGATATAGTACTGCACATCCAGCGTGCGCTCCGCTTTGCCTATCAGCAGGTAGCGGGCGGCGAATGCGTCCAGCCCGTCCGCAAGCGGATGAATGCCGCTCAGGCCGGGATGGCGGGCGCTGCGCGGGCCGATAATCTCCTCAAGCCAGCTGACGTCAGGCTGTTCAGTCAGCAGATTTAACGCTTCGGTCATTGGGGTTCCCTGAATAATCGACACCATCTTATTATTTAACGCTTCGCCGGTTATGGCTATACGTGCACTCTGAGAACGGCCAGACAGCGCCGTTTTTTCAGCTAGACTTAGCCAGACTATCACGACCGGCCAGTTACAGGAGCGGACCATGACGCCAGATTCATCCCTGCTTCAGCGCCATCATCCCCGGCTGTTTAAAAGTTTTTTTCAGGGCAGCTTCCCCTGCTCTACCGCCTGCCGCACCGCAGGCAAGCGGCTGGACATGGTGATCAGCAGCGGTCACGATATGCTGCTGGATAAAGATTACGCCGCGCTGTCGGCGCAGCGTCTGCATACGGCGCGCGACGGCGCGCGCTGGTATCTGATTGAGAAAGAGCCGGACAGCTACGACTGGAGCAGCTTTCTGCCGATGCTACAGGCGGCCAGACGTCATGAGATGGAGATCATCTGGGAGCTAGCGCACTTTGGCTATCCCGATCATCTGAATATCTGGAAAGCATCCTTTATAGAGCACTTTGCCCGTTTCGCCCGCGCGATGGCGCAGCTGATGCGCGATGAAGGCATCGAACGCCCCTTTTTCACCCCTGTCAATCAGATTTCATTCTGGGCATGGGCCGGTGCCGACGTCGCCTGGTTCAATCCACACGTCACCAACCGCGGCAAGGAGCTGAAGCGTCAGCTGGTGCGCGCGTCGTTGGCGGCGATCCATGCGATCCGCGAGGTTTATCCCGATGCGCGCTTTGTCCTGACCGATCCGCTGGTGCAGATCGCCAGCGATCCGCATAACCTAGACAGCAAACCCTATGCCGACGTGCAGCATCAGGCGCAGTTTGAAGCCTGGCATATGCTGGCGGGCCGTATCGACAGCGAGCTGGGCGGCAGCGAAGATTGCCTCGATATTCTCGGGTTAAACTACTATCCCGATAATCACTGGTTCTTTCCTGGCGAACCGATGCCGGAGACGCATCCGCTGCGTCAGCCGCTGCATCGCCTGCTTGCCCAGTGCTGGCAGCGCTATCAGCGCCCTCTGCTGCTGGCGGAAACGGGCGCGGAAGGCGAAGCGCGCGCGCCCTGGCTACAGCATATCAGCGAAGAGGCGATGCTGGCGCTGGATCAGGGCGTCGGTCTGGAAGGCGTTTCGCTCTATCCCGTCGTGGAGTATCCCGCCTGGGCTGACGATCGTCGTTCGCCGGGCGCGCTGTTCGGGCTTGGCGATCCCAACGGCAACCGCACGCTGCATGAAGGTTTAGCGCTGGTGTTACGCAGTCAGCAAATTAAATTTCAGACCCGATTTCAGGAGGCGTGAGCAGGCGGTTTTTTTGGCGTGCAGCTCTGCACTTCAAGCGAAGGATCGGCAGGGTGACGAACATCGGTGAGCCAGGTCATGGTAAAAAGAAACACCACGCCAATCAGACAGGCGGCCAGCAGACCAATAATGGCGATCAGTTTGTCATCTCGCGATTCCATACATGCTCCTTCTGAACATCCCTGCCGCTTACGATTGTCTCTTTAGCTCATCCAGAGCGTCACCATCAGGACAAAGATTATAAGCGTAACAGAGGTCACCGCAAGCACCAGGATGGCGAAGTGCGCATCGTCCAGCGACTGGCGAAGGGGCTCATCTTGCGGATCGTGCGGCGACAGTGGAAGCATAGGTTCTCAACAGAAATCAGTGGATCGCCGCTGGCTTGCGGCGCCGACCAGTGTAAATGAAACCGGCTGGCCCGCCAGCGTTTTCTGGTACCAAAAAACAGGGGGCGCGAAGCGCGCCCCCTTAGCCGGTTAAAAGTCGTAGCTGACGCCGACTTTCAGCGTGCGGCCGTCGCCTTGTGTCAGATAAGTGCCTGTGCTGTCGACGTTAGCCCAGTATTTCTCATTGGTCACGTTCTCAACCGCCACGCGCCAGACCATATCATTCTGGTTGAGCTTCATACGGTAGCGCAGCCCTAAATCCAGCGTGGTGTAGCTGTCGATCTTTTTCGTGTTGGCGGAGTCGGCCCATTGCGAACCTGAGTGGTTCAGCAAGGCGGTAGCGGTCAGGCCTTCCAGCGGTTTAATGTCATATTCGGCGCCGAGCGCATAGTTATAACGGGGCACGCCGATCGCCTGCTTACCGTCATAAGTGCCGTTCTCTGTTTTTTCCATCTCTGGATTAAGCCAGGTGGCGCTTGCGTTCAGACGCAGCCCCAGCACAGGTTCGCCGAAAATATTGGTCTCCATGCCGCGATGACGCTCTTCGCCGTCCATTGCATAGGCGCCAGCAGCGTTAATAATGCCGGATGGTTTGCGAATATCGAACAGCGACAGCGAGCCGCCAACGCGGCCAAAGTCAGCTTTTACGCCGACCTCATTCTGTTTCGAATGGGCAATGCCGGTTATTGCGCCTGGGTTGGTGACCGTATTGTTGTCTGGCGCAACCTCTCCCGGCTGTAACGCTTCGGTGTGATTCGCATAGAGGGAAATGCTCTGCCAGGGTTTATAGACAAGGCCGTAGGTTGGCATCCAGCGGCTATTGGTATAGCGCGACGAGGTATCTTCGGCGCCGGTGTTGTAGTTGTAGTTGCGCACCACGACTTTCTGATGGCGCGCCCCCAGCGTCAGCAGTACCGAGTCGTCAAAGAACCCCAGCGTGTCGCTCAACAGATAGCCCTGAGTGCGCGAGCGCGTCGTGGTCAGCGGATCGGAGAATTTCCCGCCGGCGAAGTTGGGCGACGGCGCATCAATGTCCTCAGTCGCGTAGATATTGGTCGCTGTCCCGGTCAGAGACATGTTGTAAGCGTTTTTAGCATTGGTGGTCAGCGCGGAATAGCCGACATTGACCTGATGCGTAACGAAGCCAGTTGTAAAATGTCCACGCAGGCCCGCCATACCGCTCATATTGTCCTGGACACGGTTGCTATTGAACGTGCTGAGAGTCGCGTCGCCGTTGCTGTTCGTCAGCTTCGGCGTGCCGTAGTTGCCGGTTTCGTGCGCATGCTGCGCGCCGAGTCCTGCATAGGCGGTCCAGTTGTCGCTCAGGTCATACTCCGCCTTCGCGATACCGAATTCCGACTCCATATTGCTGTACACCCATTTCTGGCTGTAGTTATGCGAATTTGACGGCACAGCAGGGATAAAATCGACGCCGCTGATGTTGACGCCCTGCAGCCCGTCATGGAAAGTTTTTTTCTGGTAGCCGACATCCAGCGAGGTACGCAGACGATCGCCGCGATAATCCAGCCCAACAGAGACCGCCGTGGTCCTTTTCTTCTCGCCGTCCACGCCGGTTTCGCCTTCGCGATGAACGGCATTTAGACGCACGCCAAACTGGTTGTCATCACCAAAGCGGCGACCGGTATCAATAGTAGTGCCGGTCTGGGAATCGGAGGTGTAGTCGACTCCCACGCGGGTCAGCGGCAGATCTTCCGCGTGCTTCGGCTCCAGGTTAATCACGCCGCCGACGCCAGTGCTTGCCGCGCCGTTTAGCAGGCTGTTCGCCCCTTTGAAAATCTCAACGCGATCGACCAGCGAAGCGTCCATTACCTGACGCGGCACGACGCCAGGCAGACCGCCAAAGGTCATATCATCGCCATCAAGCTCAAAGCCGCGAATACGGTAGCTTTCAGCAAAATTGCCGTAGCCCTTGACGTTTTGTACGCCCGCGTCGTTTTTCACCACGTCGGCGATGGTTTTCGCCTGCTGATCCTGGATCATTTTCGACGTAAAGCCGATGACGTTGAACGGCACGTCCATGGCGTTTTGCTCGCCCAGCATGCCGAGACGGCCGCCGTGGGCCACCTGACCATCCAGGTAAGCGGGCACCAGCTGGTCGCCGCCGGGTTTGAAATCGCTTTGCGGCGCGGCGGTGACGGTCAGGGTCTGCTCGCTGCTGGCAGCAGGCGCGGCCTCGCGGGCCGCTGAAGAAGCGTTACTGGTGTTGGTAGTAGCAGCCATCACTGGCAAACAACCGGTGCTGACGAACAGAGCCAGCAGCGTCGGTTTAAATCCGGGAGAAGAAAGCGAACGGCGCATAGTCGATCCCTAATGCTAAGGTTACTGATAATCATTATTATTACGGTTTGCGATTATGCGTAGCCTTAATTTTATTGCAAGCGAAATCGTATTTCAGGCGGACAGGCACAGGAGCGGCAGACGGCGGCCACTCCTGCGCGTCGCGGGAGTGGCCGTTCAGTAAGTAAAGGGATGGCGTCAGGCGTCGCGCCAGCGTTTAAAGATAAGTGACGTGTTAATGCCGCCAAAGGCAAAGTTATTCGACTGAATATAATCGGTTTCCAGCAGCCGCGGCTCGCCCATAATGTAGTCCAGCTCACCGCATTCGGCCGCGGGCTGATGCAGATTCAGCGTCGGCGCAAACCACCCTTCACGCATCATCTCAATACTCATCCACGCTTCCAGCGCACCGCACGCGCCCAGGGTATGACCAAAATAGCTTTTCAACGATGAAACAGGCGTACTGTTGCCAAACACCGCCGCCGTCGCCTGGCTTTCCGCAATATCGCCGCGATCGGTGGCGGTACCATGCGCGCAGATATAGCCAATATGTTCCGGCGTCAGGTTAGCGCTGTGCAGCGCACGCTCAATACAGATCTGCATGGTTTCACGCTGTGGCTGCGTAATATGCGCCGCATCGCAGTTGGTATGGAATCCCACCAGCTCAGCGTAAATGGTCGCGCCACGTGCCTGCGCATGCTCCAGCGACTCAAGAATCAAGGTGCCGGCCCCTTCGCCGATCACCAGACCATCCCGCTGATGATCGAAAGGCGCAGGCGAGCTTTCGGGCGCGTCGTTGCGCTGGCTGGTGGCGAACAGCGTATCAAACACCGCCGCTTCCGAAGGGCACAGCTCTTCTGCTCCGCCTGCAACCATCACTTTTTGATAGCCGTGACGGATCGCTTCCCAGGCGTAGCCGATCGCCTGGCTGCCTGAGGTACAGGCGCTGGAGGTAGGAATAACCCGTCCACGCAGCCCGAAAAACAGACCGGCGTTAACCGCTGTGGTATGCGGCATCATCTGTACGTACGTGGTGCCGGTGATGTTATTGGTGTGTTTCTCGGTCAGCATGGTGGCGAATTCGCTTACCGGCCCTGTGCTGCCGGTGGAAGAACCATAGGCGATACCGGTTTCGCCGCTGACCAGCGCGGGATGATCAATCAAGCCCGCCTGTTCCAGCGCCAGTTCGGTGGCGCGTGTCGCCAGCAGCGAGACGCGTCCCATAGAGCGAATGCGTTTTCGGGTATAGTGTGCCGGTAGCTCAAAGCGATCGATCGGCG